>WTHO01000021.1:25597-40391 GCA_011523115.1 Halieaceae bacterium
TCTCGAGAATGCGGCATCGGATTATCACTTTGAACGCCGGCCTTCTCGCCGGCACTGCGGTTACGTAATGTTCTCGGGACGCGAGTCGGCCACGGATCGATGGGGCCCGTTTGCAGCTTGGCGAGCCCAACACCGTATTGCTGCTGCCAGTAGCTGGCAAAGGTTACTGTCGCGACCGGGGGCGACCTGCTTGATCTGGCTCGTTGTTGCGATTTCTTTGGCGTTGCCCGGCGCACTCCTGCTGACACTGGACAGTGTGCATCGGATGGCAACGGATTTTGATCGAGGGGTTCAGCTGTCAGTCATGCTCGAAACGGATGCAACGCTGGCTGATGTTGAGGCGATTCAGGGTGCTATCACTGCGTGGCCAGAGATTGATCGGGTCACCTTTTTGCACCGTGATGACGCGCTGTCACAATTCGCTGAGCAGACTGAGCTGTCTTCAGTTCTGTCGTCACTCAATCGAAATCCACTGCCTCATTCGTTACTGGTGGCGCCGGTGATGCCGATGCCACAGCAAACCCTTGAGGGTCTTGTTGGAAAGCTGGCGGATTTGAGCAAGGTGGACAGAGTGGTTGCGAATACCCGCTGGATGGCGCGGTTAGAGCAAGTGCTTCAGGCAGGGTGGCGCTGGGCATGGGCCTTGGGTATTGCCATGGTGTGTGGCGCGATCCTTGTGCTGGTGAATACCCTTTACCTTGACGTTGATGCGCGCAGAGAGGAGATCCGGGTGGTCAGCCTCATCGGCGGTTCACCCGCCTTTGTTCGCAGGCCCTTTTTATACAGCGGGCTGTACTTTGGCTTTGGTGGTGGGGTGCTGGCTACTATTGGCCTGTGGGCTTTCACCGCGTGGGTGGCAGGGCCCGTTAACGCCTTATTTCTCCTGTATGACCAGCCCAATCCACTATTGGGCCCCGGCGCCACGTACCCTATCGCAATGGTCAGCCTGGGCGCCATGGGTGGCTGGTTGGCGGCACTTTTTGCGACGCAGCGGTATATTACACGCCTGAATACCCACTAAGCTATTGAAATAAGGCATTTTTCAACATTTAGCACTCTCTATGCGAGAGTGCTAAAATAACCGTCGTTAAAGCCTTTTGGAGGCTATGGTTATGACAGAAACGCAACGCGCACTGGCGCTGCCTAATAGCGCCGTGCTCAATATGGCGCCCGGCGCCAACTTGCCTGCCTACGTTCAGGCGGTGAGTGGTATCGCCATTTTGTCAGTGGAACGAGAGCGTGAGCTGGCAGAGCGTCTGTACTACGAGGAATGCGTCGATTCGGCGCGGGAACTGGTGCTGGCACACCTTCGCTTTGTTGTGCATATCGCGAGGAGCTATTCAGGATACGGATTGGCGGAGGCAGACCTGATTCAGGAAGGCAATGTTGGCCTGATGAAAGCGGTTAAGCGGTTCGATCCGACAAAAGGGGTTCGGCTGGTGTCCTTCGCGGTGCACTGGATCAAAGCTGAAATGCACGAATATATTCTTCGCAACTGGCGTATTGTAAAAGTCGCCACAACCAAGGCGCAGCGAAAGCTGTTCTTCAATCTGCGTAGCCAGAAAAAATCGCTCGATTGGCTGTCTGCCGAGGAAACCCGCGCGATTGCGGCAGATCTGGGCGTGGACGAAGCGGAGGTGACCCGGATGGAGGGCCGTCTCGCAGGCCGCGACATCGCTTTTGATGCGCCGGCAGATGCGGATGAAGACGACGGTTGGCAGGCACCGCAGTATTTTTTGACCGGTGGTCAGTCGGATCCGAGCGAGTTGGTTGAGGCCGAGAATTTCGCAGAAGACAGCATGGGCAGGCTCCATCTGGCATTGGCTGATCTGGATGATCGAAGCCGCGACATTCTAGAACGCAGATGGTTACTGGATAATAAATCGACCTTGCACGAATTGGCGGCGGAATATCAAGTTTCTGCCGAGCGGATCCGGCAGTTGGAGGCCAATGCGCTCAAGAAACTGCGCACTGCCATGGTAGCCTGATCGCGATCGGGCTCAATCAGCCTCATCCAACCTATGGTAGCCGCCGCAGGACCTCTTGCCACCCGTATCAGAAGTTTCGTCATGCGCGCCGGCAGGATGACGGCTGGTCAAGAGCAGGGCTGGCAGCAGGGCTTCCCCCAGTTCGGCCTGACGGTAGCGCAGGGGGCACTCGACTGGGACAAGACATTTGGCTCACCCGGACGACGGGTACTTGAAATCGGGTTTGGAATGGGCGACAGCCTGTTGCAAATGGCTCAGGCCGAGCCTGAAACCCAGTTTGTAGGGATAGAGGTGCATCGGCCTGGCGTGGGCAGATTACTGTCGCAGGCTTTGGGTTTGGGTATCGGAAACCTGCGCGTCTATGCTGAAGACGCCGTCGACGTGCTATCCCACTGTGTAGCGCCCGCTTCCCTCGATGCTGTTCATATTTTCTTCCCCGATCCTTGGCACAAAAAGCGACACCACAAGCGCCGTTTGATTCAACCGAAATTCGTTGGCGATTTGGCTCACCTGATGAGAGAAGATGGGTACCTTCATCTTGCGACCGATTGGACACCCTATGCGGAGCATATGTTCGACGTGCTGGATGCAGAGCCACTGCTCATCAACGCCGGTGGCGCGCCCCGTAGGGCGGTAGCAAGGCCAGACTACAGACCAGTGACCAAGTTTGAGCGTCGTGGTGAGCGTCTGGGACACGCTGTGCAGGACTTGATTTACCTCAGAGCGTCGTCCTAAAGAAAGGTCGCTACGGTACTGTCCAAAAATTGGTAACCCAATTCTGTCGCGACGAACTGCTGGGCAGCTGTGGTCGCTACCCACCCTCTTGAAATCGCCTCATCGGCCGCCGCGACTAAGTCTGCGCTTTGCAGGCCCGTTCGGTCGGTAAAGTCACCCAGTGAGACGCCGCCCTTGAGGCGAAGGGCGTTCATTGCAAACTCACCGATGACAGCGTGTGGCGAGATTGTTGTCGTCGCGGGCGGTGCCATGCCGGCTCGCTGATTGAGCTTGAGGTAGTCGTTGGGCAGGCGGGTACGGTGTGTTCGCACAATATCGCCAGCCGGTCGCGTCACTTTGCCATGGGCGCCAGCACCCAAGCCTACGTAATCACCAAACTGCCAATAGTTGAGATTGTGCCGGCTTTCCTCGCCTTTCCGGCTATACGCCGAGACTTCATACTGCAGAAAACCTGCGGTTTGAAACATTCCTTCGCCCCGACTTTGAATACACTCCAACTCGTCCTCGCCCGGCAGCGTTGGGGGCGCTGACCAGAATCGGGTATTTCGCTCGATCGTCAACTGGTACCAGGAGATATGACCGGCACTGCGCTCAATAGCCTCTGCTACGTCTGCCTCTGCCATCGTTGCGTTCTGCCCGGGCAAGCCGTGCATCAGGTCGATGTTCCATCGGTCGAAGCCAGCGGCCGGAATGTGGTCGAGAGCATGCCGGGCCTCATCGCCGCTGTGTAATCTGCCGAGGCTCTGCAGTGCGTGGTCATGAAATGTCTGTACGCCAATGCTGAGCCGGTTGATGCCCGCGCGCCGGTAACGTTTAAAGTGCCCGGCATCGGCACTATTCGGGTTACTTTCCAGAGTAATTTCAGCATCACCTGAGAGGGTGAGCCGGTCGCCAATGCCTCCGAGCAATCGCGCGATCCACTCGCCGTCAAACAGGCTGGGGGTCCCGCCACCGATGAAGATCGATCTGATTGGACGGCCGTTGAGCCACTCCAACTGGCTGTCCAAATCACTCAGCAGCGCATCGACATAGGGTTGTTGAAGTGTCGGCGAAAACCCCTCGTGGCTGTTGAAGTCACAGTAGGGACACTTTTGTGTGCACCACGGCAGATGCACATAGAGTGCTAGCGGAATCGATGCCGGCTTGATCATGCTTGAGCCAGCTTGATCAGCCTTGTGAGAGCCTTACCTCGATGGCTAATGAGATTTTTTTCCTCCGCGGTCAGCTCGGCCGCGTGGCGGCTCTCGCCATCGGGAATGAACAGCGGATCGTAACCGAACCCGCCATCGCCGCGTGGCGCTGTGGCAATGGAGCCTGACCAGCGGCCCTCGGCAATGAGAGGGCTGGGGTCATCGGCATGCTGCAGTATGACGAGTACGGCAATATAAAATGCCGAACGATCTGCGCCTGAAAATGGTGCCATGTTTTCTAATAGCAGCGCATTATTCGCCTGATCGCCCTTTCCTGAGTACCTGGCCGAGCGCAATCCGGGGTCGCCACCCAGTGCGGGTACCACCAGACCAGAGTCATCTGCCAGTGCGGCGCAGCCGGTCGCGCGGCACGCATGCCTTGCCTTGATTAGCGCGTTTTCTACAAAAGTGGTGCCGGTCTCGGCGACCTCAGGCACGCCATGGTCACCCTGAGGCGAGATCTCCCAGTGGTTACCCAGTATTTCTGCGAACTCGCGGATCTTGCCCTGGTTGTGGCTGGCAATGATTAGCCTCGGCATGCTTGGCGGCGCCATTTTTTAGTTCTGGCGCCAGAGCTGCACTTTGATTTTGTGCTCGAAAACAATCTCTGTTCCTTCGGGCTGAAAGTTAAATTCGAAAAATCGATACTCTCTATCCAGAAATTCAAATGGCACGATGTAGTAGGTGGCGCGGCCTTCGCGGATTTCCTTGATGCGCATGCTTTCGCCCGTGATCAGGTCCCATGTCCGCCCTTCAATAGACATCGGCCTGCCCGCTGTCTCTCCAGCATTCGCGTCGCGGACCGACAGCGTCAGAATGGCTTTATCGGCCCCTCTGGTGATGCCGTACTCCGCGGCCACCTGTGGTGAGAGGAACGTTGTATAGACAATACTGTGGTGCAACTCGAATTGATCGAAACGAGTAGATTGCTGACCGAGAGCCGGCTCTATTGCCAACCCCACCAGCAGCAGTCCGATTAGTCGCCAGAGCGACGGATACGGTAAATGGCGCTGGTAGCGAAAAGATTGGGGAACCAGCGGCCCAAAAAGTGCTGTGCGGGACCGGCGATGGTTGCTCGCTCGATAATGTCTATGTGAAGTGCTGAGCACAGTGCGTCGAAGTCCATAACAGTGCAAAAGTGAATGTTGGGGGTGTCGTACCAGTGGCGCGGCATGACCCGAGACATGGGCATACGACCTTTGACACCCAAATGCAGCCTGCATGACCAATGGCCAAAGTTGGGGAATGAAACGATCGCCTCATCTGCAATATCGACCATACGTTGAAGCGCGATATGTGGATGGGTGAGTTCTTGTAGCGCGTGGGCCAAAATCACGACATCAAATCGATTGGTAGTGAAGCAGTGCAACCCGTCGTTGATGTCCTCCTGAATAACATCAAGCCCTCTGCTGACTGCGGTGACCAAGTTGGCGGGATCAATATCCACTCCCACTCCAATAGCGTCCCTCTCCTCGCTCAGCCGCGCTAAAAAGGCCCCATCGCCACAGCCCAGGTCCAGCACGCGACTCCCTTCTGGCACCCAGCTCAAAACGGTATCGAGATCGAGGCGACTCATGAGGGGCCGACCCGACACATCCATGCGCTCAGCAGTGCCTCATAGGTGGGGTTGGGCAGCAAAAAGCCATCGTGTCCGTTATCAGTGTCGATATTGGCGTAGGTCACCGGTTTGCCTGCTGCCAGCAGCGCGTCGCGAATTTCGATCGAGCGCTGGGGTGGGAAGCGCCAGTCGGAGCTGAAAGACGCGATTAAAAAATCAGCTTCTGCGACAGACAGGGCTGCTACCAGGTCACTTTTGTAGTCCGCCGCCAGCTCAAAAAGATCCAATGCGCGTGTCATCAATACATAGGTATTAGCATCGAACTGCGTAGAGAACCGCGCACCCTGATGGCGAAGGTAGCTCTCTACCTGAAACACCCACTCACTGTTATCGCCGGGCGCGAAGCTTCCCTCGCGGAGCTCTCTGCCAAAACGGTCACTCATGCCATCTGCCGACATGTAGGTGAGGTGCCCGACCATCCTCGCCAGAGCCACCCCTCGGGTAGGCAGTTTGCCCTGCGCCAGATAATCGCCGTGGCACCAATCCGGGTCCGATAAAATGGCGTGACGAGCGATCTCATTGAAGGCAATGTTCTGGGCGGTCAGACCGGGCGCTGCCGCGAGCGCAATGCAGTGCTCCACCCAATCGGGGAAATCCACCGCCCATTGCAGCGCTTGCATGCCGCCCAAACTGCCACCAATGACTGCCGCCCAGCGCGGTATGTTCAAGTGCTCGGCCAGTCGTTTCTGACTCCGCACCCAGTCTTTGACTTGAGGTTGGGGGAAGGCTCCGCCCCACGGCTCCTTGGTCGCCGGGTTGATGGTGTTAGGGCCTGACGAGCCATCGCAGCACCCCAGGTTGTTTGAACAAACAACATATAAACGATTTGTATCGATGGGTTTGCCTGGCCCAATGGCAAGGTCCCACCAGCCGGGCCGGCGATCTTCCTCGGAGTGGTAACCGGCGGCATGATGAGAGCCGGATAAGGCATGGCAGATCAACACGGCGTTGTCGCCGGCATGGTTGAGTTGGCCATAGGTTTCATAGACCAGCTCATGACTGTGCAGCACTGCCCCGCTGGAAAAGGTAAACGGTTCGTCAAAATGTGCGACCTGGGGTGTCACCAGCCCCACACTGCCATCCGAGAGATTCACTGCCACAACTCAGAGCCCGAACACGAGGCCCGTCGGTAAGCCGAGGGTCATTGCGAGATGCCTGAGGCCGATTTGGACCACGTTGATGCCAATGAACAATAGAATCGGGGAGAAATCGATGCCGCCCATGTTGGGCAGTATGGAGCGAAAAGGCGCCATCACCGGCTCCGAGATCTGCCAGATCAGTTCGATAGCAGGATGCCGACTACCGGGCGCGACCCAGCTGACGATGATCATCGCGATCAGGATAAAAAAATACAGGTTGACCAGTAAGCCCAGCACGCCGACGGCCCCCCAAGCCAGCAATGTGGGTAGCCCCGGTAACGCCCAGCGGTCCCCTGCCACCCACGCTATGCTGGCGAGGATCAGGGATTGCAGGAGTACCGCGATGACGATCACTGCCCAGTCTATGCGACCTGTTGGAGGCAGCACGCCCCGCAGCGGTTGTAGCAGTGGGTTGGTCAATCTGACCACCAGTTGCGAAATCGGGTTATAAAAATTGACGCGCGAGGTGTGCAAAACGCCGCGCATGACAACCACCAGTAATATCAGGGCGCCAACGTTACGGATGAGGTATAGCGCGATTTCCGTTCCAGCACTCATTTAGCCAAACTCCTTACCCAGTGCCGCCGCACGAGCGGCGCACTGTCGGACTGCCTCTGAGACAATCGCTTCAAATTGATTGGACTGCAATGAAAGTAGCGCTTGTTCCGTGGTGCCGCCCGGGCTGGTGACATTCTCTCTTAGTTTCGCAACACCATCATCAGATTGTTGCGCCAGCGCCGCTGCGCCCATCGCGGTTTGGAGCGTCAGAGACATGGCCACTTTTTCATCGAGCCCCAATTCGGCTCCCGCCCGGGCAATGGCCTCAATGAGAGCAAAAAAATACGCCGGGCCGCTTCCGGAGACAGCGGTCACAGCATCCAGCAGGTCCTCGCTTGCCACCCATACGGTGGTGCCGGCAGCATTGGTCACCTGCTCGGCCAGAGCACGATGTTCCCCTTTGACATCGCCTCCTGCATACAACGCACTTGCCCCCAGACCGATCATGGCCGGTGTATTGGGCATGCAGCGAATCACGGCCACATCCGTCTCGACGTGGCGTCGCAGGGACGAGATGGGGATACCCGCAGCGATTGATAGCAGCGCCGCCCCAGCGCTCAACTCATGACCAATCGATGACAGTGCGTTGGGGACGACTTGTGGCTTGACTGCCAAAACAGCCAGATCGACATCAGCAAACAGGCTCTCCGGCGAGGTGCTTAGCTGTGTTAACCCCGCCGCTTCCAGCCGTAACAAGGCATCCTCGCTGGGGTCACAAGCTCGCAGCTGCGCTGGCGCAAAACCTTGAGCGATGAGGCCGGTGATCATGGCGGTGGCCATGTTTCCTGCGCCAAGAAAAGCGATCTGGGGCAACATGAGTTGGCGCTGTCCTATCTGGGAGGCAACGAATTATACCGCGCGCCAAAAATATCTGTGCCGACACGAACGATTGTGGCACCTTCACTGATAGCAGCCTCCAAATCCTGCGACATTCCCATTGACAAGGTGTCCAGATGCTTAAAGGGTAGGGTCGCCAGCAGTTCGCGAAGCTGTTGGAAGGGCCGCTTTTGTGTCGCTTCGTCGGTCGCAGGCGCGGGTATGGTCATGAGGCCCCGCAAAGCGAGGTTAGGCAGTTCACTGATCGCAGTGACTAAATCCGGCAAGGCTTCTGGCGCGACGCCTGACTTGCGCTCTTCCTGAGATGTTTTCACCTGTATCAGGATGTTAAGCGGGTCTCTGTCCGGCGGTCGCTGTTCGCTTAAGCGGCGCGCGATCTTAAGTCTGTCCAGACTGTGAACCCAGTCGCTGCATTCAGCGATCAGCGCGGTCTTGTTGCTCTGTATCGGGCCGATAAAGTGCCAGCTGACGTCCAGGTCAGCGAGGGCCCGGGCCTTCTCCGCCAGTTCTTGTGCGTAATTTTCACCAAATTTTGATAATCCCAGCCTGTGTGCCTGGCGAATGAGCTCAAAAGGCTTGGTTTTACTGACTGCAAGCAATGACACGGAGCCTTCTGGGCGCCCCGCGGCACGCTCAGCCGCGCGAATTCTTCGATCGACTTCTGATATATTACGGTCTAAATCAGCGGGTATCATGGCGTAATCATAAGGAAGATGATTCGCTCTGTGCTAGCCCGGCCCCAGAGGAGACGTGATATGGACATCACCGAACTACTCGCCTTTAGCGTAGAGCAAGGCGCTTCCGATCTTCATCTTTCAGCAGGCCTGCCCCCAATGATTCGGGTTGACGGGGATGTCCGGCGGGTCAATGTGCCCGCTCAGGACCATGCCGAGGTGCAGGCACTTGTCTACGACATCATGAACGACCGACAGCGGAAGGACTTAGAAGAGTTCCTCGAGACCGACTTTTCTTTCGAGGTTCCCGGAGTCGCGCGTTTTAGGGTCAATGCATTTAACCAGCACCGGGGGGCGGGTGCCGTCTTCAGGACGATTCCCTCTGAGGTACTGTCGATGGAAACGCTGGGTATGGGTCAGGTATTCCGGGACATCTCGATGCTGCCCAGAGGCTTGGTACTGGTAACGGGCCCAACTGGCTCTGGCAAGTCAACCACGCTTGCCGCGATGATTGATTTCGTCAATGACAACCGTTACGACCATATTCTGACCATCGAGGACCCCATCGAGTTTGTACATGAAAGTAAGCGGTGTTTGGTGAACCAACGGGAGGTGCATCGCGACACTTTGGGCTTTTCAGAGGCCCTGCGTTCGGCGCTGCGTGAGGACCCTGACATCATTTTGGTTGGAGAGATGCGCGACCTCGAGACGATCCGCCTCGCTTTGACCGCCGCTGAAACCGGACACCTGGTATTTGGCACCCTGCATACCACTTCAGCGGCGAAGACGATCGACCGCGTCATTGATGTGTTTCCAGCGGCTGAAAAAGACATGGTTCGCTCAATGCTCTCTGAGTCACTACAAGCAGTGATCTCGCAGACCTTGCTCAAGAAGAAAACCGGCGGTCGCGTGGCGGCGCACGAAATTATGCGCGGCACGCCTGCGATACGAAATTTAATTCGCGAGGACAAAGTCGCGCAAATGTACTCAGCGATACAAACCGGTCAAGCGATTGGCATGCAGACAATGGACCAATGTTTACAGAAGTTGGTCGAGAAACGCGTGATTTCGGTAGAGGTCGCTCGAGAAAAAGCGAAGCAACCAGACAGTATCGCTGCGTAGCGCTATTGCTGGTGAAGCCAAGTGGCCAGGATGATTGCCGCCGCTTCGTCATCAACCGGGATACTGGCAAAGTCTCCGCGATGCCCTGCTGCCAGCGCGTTGGCCTTTGCTTCCCGGCTGGAGAGGCGCTCGTCTACCAGTGTCACCGTCAGACCGAAACGCCCCTCGATTCGACGAGCAAACCGCGCGGCTTGGCGACCCATGTCACTCTCCGAGTCATCCATGTTCAGCGGGTTTCCGACAAGTATGCGGTCAGGCCGCCACTCGCTGAAGATGCTAGATAGCGCATCCCAGTCGGGAACGCCGTCCCGGGCTTGAAGGATAGTGAGCGGACGTGAGGTGAGTGACAGCGTGTTACCCACTGCGACGCCGATATTGCGAAGACCGAAGTCGATGGCAATGATCGTCTCATGAGCGGACATGGTCAGGCGTGCCCCACCTCGGCACTGAGCAGGTCGATATCGATGCCGAGTTGACGTCCCGCCGCTGCCAGCCGACCGGCGGCATCATGACGAAACAAAATGTCATCGTCTGCAAGCACGGTCAGCCAACTATTCTCTGCCATTTCTGATTCCAACTGCCCTGCAGACCAGCCCGCATAACCCAGTGCAACGAGATAGTCATCAGGCCCCTCGCCGGCCGCTATGGCGTGCAGAAGATCCTGTGACCCCGTGAGACATACCGTGTCCGTGACGGGCTGACTGCCTTCCCATTCGGTGGAGCCCCGGTGCAAAACAAAGCCATGGTCCGTCGCCACAGGCCCCCCGGCCAGAATCGGTATGTCGGGGGAGACCGCCGGTTCAATATCCAGATGTTCCAGCATCTCGGTCAGGCTGACCTCCAGACATTGATTGACGACGATTCCCATCGCGCCCTCGCTGTTGTGTTCACAGAGGTAGGTCAGCGATCGGTTAAAAAATCCGCTACCGATAACAGGAGTAGCGATCAGAAAATGCCCGCGGAGGGAGTCGGGGGCATGGTGAAGGGGTGAAGATGCGCTCATCCGGGTATGTTACCGCCGAAATTGCCACGTGCGGACGATAGCCAGCTCGGAGGTTGTGCTGGCAAGCGTTGAAGGAAACGGTGCAAACGGAGCCAACTCCTTCACAGTGTGTATCGCCGCTTGATCCAGAGCCTTAGCACCAGAGCTCGATAGCAGGTCAATGCGCTGCAACGCTCCGTCAGCGGCGATTATGACGCGCAGACGCACATCGCCATCGCCGTGCTGCAATGCGAGCCCGCGATAGTAGGCGTTGCCGAATCGTTCGATGCGATCCTGCCAACGCCGCAGATATTCAGCGTCAGGCGACGCAACCGCGGCCACTGTCGGGCTCCGCGGCGCGGCGTCGGCCTCAGACATAGACAAACCGGTGCCTTGAGCCTGACGAGGGTTGATGGCTGTCCCAATGTCAGCGTTGTCCAGCAGGCGTTGCGGGTTCTGGAGACGCGGTAACCCTTCTTGATGGGCGGCCGCGTAATGGGTGCTGGCAGCGGGCGCCTTTTCGCTTGGGGCGAGCAGAACGGTCACGGCTCGATCAGCGACTCCGACTACAGAGTTGCCAGTAGGTGAGACCAGAAAACCAAAGATGACGATCAGGTGAACGCCAATCGAGAATAATACTGCCGGGGGCAGATTATCCCTCAGGGTCGCTGAGGTGATGGCGCCATGGCCAATCAGGGTGCTACTCCGCCGATGGGCAGTCCATCGAGTAACTGGCCAGCGATATCGAGGCTGGTCTCCGATTCAATTTCCCGCAGGCAGGTGGGGCTGGTGACATTAATCTCGGTAAGAAAGTCGCCGATGACATCGAGGCCAACAAAGTAGAGGCCGCGCTCCTTGAGTACGGGTCCTACCCGCGACGCGATCCATTGATCACGCTCAGTAAGCGGCTGGACCCGCCCGGCCCCGCCTGCAGCAAGGTTCCCCCGGCTCTCGCCGGCCAGCGGGACTCGGGCCAGACAATACGGTACCGGTTCGCCATTAACGAGCAGTATGCGTTTGTCGCCCTCTGTGATTTCGGGCAGGTATTGTTGCGCCATGATGGTTTTTCTTCCGGCTTCAGTGAGTGTCTCGAGAATCACACTGACATTGGGATCATCGGGCTGTGCCCGAAAGATGGCCTGACCACCCATCCCGTCCAACGGTTTGAAGATGACGTCGTTGTATTTTGAGTGAAAACCCCTGAGCTGCGACATGCTGCGACTGACAAGCAGGGGCGGGCAGCAGTCACTGAATTCGGTGGCAAAAAGCTTCTCGTTGCAATCACGCAAGCTTTGGCAGCGGTTCACGACCAAGGTGCCCTCTCGCTCGGCTCGCTCGAGTAAGTACGTCGAATAGATATATTCCATATCGAAGGGGGGATCTTTGCGCATGAGCACGATGTCGAGATCGGACAATGGCGCAGTATCGGCCTCGCCTATTTCGAACCATCGAGATGGGTCCCTGTGCACGCGGAGCGGGCATGATCGAGCCATCGGTATCTCCCCCTCGAGAGACAGCCCGTCCGGCTCGATGTAGAACAGTGACCAGCCCCTGTCTTGCGCTGCCCACAACAGTGCCAGCGTCGTGTCTTTTTTGTAGTTGATGGACTCGATTGGGTCCATGACCACGCCCAACTTGAGGCTCATGTGCGTTACTCTGAGGAAGTGACTGAACATCTTGCGATCCTGCGCAACTCCCCGCAAGCTCTGCCCGCCTGAAAAGCAGGGTATTTTGGACGCCTCTGGGATTTTTTATGGAGTATTTTTTCGTTTTCGCTGCAGCACTGAGTTTTATGGGTGCGTTGACTGCGGTGTTGCAGGTCCGACAGATTGGTTGGGCGGTCTGGATCTGGTTTGGTTCGGGGTGGATCAACGGCGAGCTGGCATTGTGGTTGATCGGCGGTCAATTGAGCTTCGTCGTCTTGTGGATTGTGTCGGCTGGCGTGACGACGCCCGCCTTTGCGTTGGGCCTGTCACTGATGATCGCGGCCTGGGTCCTGCTTGCACTGGCTCTACGCGACGGATTTGACGCGGGCGCAGCGTTTAGCCGCGCCCTGCGCTCGGCCCTAGGCGCAGATTTCATGACACAGCTCCCGGCCGCGAGGCGTATCAGACTCGAGCAGCAAATTCATAGTCGCGAATGGTTGTGGCCTTTTCGCTTCAGACGCCCCGGTGTGCGCTATGTCCGCAATGTGGCGTACTCGACCGCGGGTAAGCGTGGCCTGTTGGACGTGTATTTGCCGGTTGCGCAGGGACAACGCCGGCCCGTGCTGCTGCAGGTCCATGGTGGCGCCTGGATGATGGGCCATAAATCTGAGCAGGCGCAGCCGCTATTGCACCGAATGGTCGAGATGGGATGGGTCGGTGTCTCCATTAATTACCGCCTAGCCCCCAGAGACGCATACCCCGCCCAGATTATTGATGTGAAAAAGGCGATAGCCTGGGTTAAGCAACACATTGACGAATACGGGGGAGATCCTGACTTCATCGTTGTCACGGGGGGTTCGGCGGGTGGGCACCTGTCTTTGCTTGCCGGCCTGACACCCGGGCACAGCGATTGGCAGGAGGGCTTTGAGGGCGTCGATACGGCAGTCCAGGGTGTCTTGGCTATGTACCCGGTCGTTGACTTGACCAATCGCCACGGTATTCGGCAACAGGACCGGATGGACGGATTTATCACCAGCCGCATTATTCAGCAGACCCGAGAGACAGCGCCCCATGTCTTTGAGGACGGCTCACCGATATCTTGGATTCAGCGCGACGGCGTTGCCGCGGCGGCCCCGCCTTTTTGTATTGTTCAAGGTACCCACGATTCGCTGGTGTGGGTGGAAGAAGTGCGCCGCTTTGTTGCTGAGTTTAGCCCCCTTGCGGCCCACCCTCTTGTTTACGCAGAGTTGCCGCGCGCCCAGCATGCTTTTGAGATTTTCCATTCGCCGCGCACCAGCCACTTTCTCAATGCCGCGTCTACCTGGTTGGAATGGGTTCGGGCGCAGTCTGGTCAGGTTACCGCGTCTCTGGAAGCCCACGCACAGGAAAACATGAACCAAGCGGGTAAAGAGTCTGATCATGATTGACGCCTGAATACAGTACCCCACGGCGCGTCACTAGACTGGCCTAGCTTGGTATTTCTCCCCACCGAATATTTAACGCCGTGAGCGCAACAACAGGTGCCGTCTCGGTTCGCAATATTCGTGGGCCCAATTGCAGCAGGCTGAAGCCGTGTTCAATGGCAATGGCAACTTCTTCGTTGGTTAGCCCGCCCTCGGGGCCAATCAGCAGGGCGGCGTCGCTGGGCACAGAGTCGGCCGTTGATGGCGCCGTGGCGTCTCCGACATCCGTGCAGTGCAGTACCCATCGTTCCGCGGCTGCCGTGGTCTTCACCCAATTTACCAACGGCACTGGCGATGTGACCGGGGGCACTCTCACCCGCCCGCACTGCTCGCTGGCGCTAATGGCCACCTGTTGCCAGTGATTGACGCGCTTTGCCAGTCTGTTTTCGGGGATTGAAAAGTCCACTCGGTCACTGACAAGCGGCGCGATCGCGCCTACCCCTAATTCGGTAGCCTTTTGCACTGCCCAGTCGAACCGGTCTCCCTTGCTCAGGCAGAGCCCGAGCACGGTATGAACCGTAGATTCTGTGACGGGTGAAGACGCCTCACCCAGCGTCAGTAGAATCTCCTGCTTGCCGAGCTCATTGATAGTGGCCGCGAATTCCTGACCATCGCCATTGAACAGCGTAACGGTGTCACCTACGCGAGCGCGAAGTACCCGGCCGAGGTGCTGAGCGGCGCTGCCTTGAAGCGCGACGCTGGCACCCGAGGCGAGTGGCTGTTTGGTGAAGAGTCGCGTTGCTCGCAAAGCGTAACCTCCGGCAGACGCCGCAGTGTACGACGATTACGACCGACTACCGAGGAAAGGCCTCGGTGTCCGGGGCATGCTATGCCCCGGACAC
>WTHO01000160.1 GCA_011523115.1 Halieaceae bacterium
ACTTGGTGACGCTCTACTTCTCGGCGGTTGATTCAGCGGGGCATACCTTCGGGCCTGGATCGAAGGAAACGCGGGCTGCGATCGCAGATATCGATGAGCAGATTGCGACACTGTGGCGATCGATTCAATCCTTAAACGTTAATGCTGACGCGCAGATCAGTCTCTTGCTGCTGTCAGATCACGGTATGGCCGAGGTGGACCCCGAGACCTTTATCGACACCAATGACCTTCCCCGGCCACAAGGCTTCAAGCGCATGAACGGCAGCACCCGAGTGACCTACTATCAGCGCGATCCGGAGGCAGATCTCGCGGCACTGGCGAGCGAGTTGGATGAACTCGCCGATGGTCGGTTTTGGCGCGTGACCCCCGACACGCTTGCAGAGCGCCACTTCGTGGATCATCCGGCGGTAGGCCAGATCATTGTTGAGACGGCGCCGCCCAGGGTATTTCGACACGGTGGCGGCACGCGGGCGGACCTGCGCGGCATGCACGGATATCCTGATGATGTGGAGGACATGGCGGCGTTTTTGGTGGCCGTTGGCCCCGGGTTCCATTCAGGCCTGGTGATACCTGAGGCGCATCAATTGGACGTCTACCCAGTCGCCGCCAGACTGCTTGCTTTGAAGGCACCAGTGGATCTTGCCAGTGACGGCGGGCACCTGGTCCGCGCATTACGAGAGCAATAATGCCCTCAAGCACGGAGCGCACTTTTTTGAATGATTGGGCGTATCGTAAGCGGGAATAATGCCTCTGGTGGGCGCCAAGCTTGCGCGCCGCGATATAATCTTTACAAACCATGATTGAGTGATCGGTATGTCGCGGGACGACCTCAACGAAATCCCTTCTTTTACTGCCAACCGTGATGAAGCGGTCAGTTCAGCGCCTCGCGGAGCCATTCCGCCCAGAGCACCGCGTTCTCAGGCGGTCATGGGCCTCACCGCAAGATTGGTGTTGACCCTCGCACTCGCCGTGGCAGGCATTGCCTGCGGCTGGGCGTGGCAACTCCAGACGGCTCTCGATGAATCACAGCGCCAGCAAAAAGCCACTCAGGGTCGGGTCGCCGATCTGGAGGCATTGCTCTCTGACACGGATGAGACGGTCAATAAATCCGCCGCGGCGATGGGGGCGCAGTTGCGCCTGCTTGATACCGAGGTGCGCAAACTCTGGGACGCGCGCAAAATCAGCAATGGCAAGCTCACCAGGCTGGAAAAGGGCGCGGTTACGCAGGAGAAACAAATCACTGGTTTGAACACCAAAGCCGCCGCGCAAGCTGAGCAACTGACAGTGATGCAAAGCGAACTGGCGTCTCTGACGAGGGTGGCGGGCGATCTAGAGCGCCTCGCCGCAAGCGCGCAGCGCGCGCAAACGGACGTTGAGCGCTTGGCGGATGGCCTGAACAAATCAAATCTCGAGCGAGCCGCGCTACGCAAGCAGGTTGAGAGCAACGCCGAGTGGATTGAATCTATCAATGCCTTTAGGCGTCAGGTTAATGCGAGCATTACCCAGCTCGAGGCGGACGTGGCGGCGCTGAATGCGCCCGTCATGCAGTAGAGAATTGGAGGATTCAGTGGGCAAGATGACGGTGATCAAACAGCAGGATCTGGTTGATAGCGTCGCCGACGCCTTGCAGTTCATTTCCTACTACCACCCGCTTGATTTTGTTCAGGCTGTCCATCGCGCCTGGGAGATGGAGCAAAACCCTGCTGCGAAAGACGCAATGGCGCAAATTCTCATCAATTCGAGAATGTGTGCCATGGGCCATCGCCCCATTTGTCAGGATACGGGGATCGTTACCGTTTTCATCGAGATCGGGATGGAAGTGCAATGGGAAGCCTCGGCCTCACTCGATGACATGATCAACGAGGGTGTCCGTCTCGCCTATACCCACCCGGATAACACCCTGAGGGCATCGATACTCGAGGACCCTGCCGGGCGTCGCCAGAACACGAAGGACAATACGCCCGCCGTGATCCACACCCGGCTGGTGCCCGGGAACACGGTAAACGTACATGTGGCCGCCAAGGGCGGGGGCTCCGAGAACAAATCAAAACTGGCTATGTTGAACCCCTCCGACAGCATCGTTGACTGGGTGGCTAACACGCTACCGACTATGGGGGCGGGCTGGTGCCCTCCCGGCATTTTGGGCATTGGTATTGGAGGCACCGCCGAGAAAGCCATGGTGCTGGCCAAGGAGTCCCTCATGGCGCCGGTTGATATCCACGAACTGCGGGCGCGGGGTCCGCAGAGCCGAATTGAAGAGTTGCGCCTTGAGATTATGGATGCCGCCAATCGCACCGGCATTGGGGCTCAGGGCCTGGGTGGCCTGACCACCGTGCTCGACGTCAAAATCAAGGATTACCCAACCCATGCGGCGTCATTGCCTGTTGCAATGATCCCCAACTGTGCCGCCACGCGGCATGCTCATTTTACGCTCACTGGAGATGGACCTGCCCTGCAGACGCCACCTGACGTGGAACAGTGGCCGGACATCAGTTGGGAGCCCGGGGAATCTGTGCGACGAGTGGATCTTGATGCAGTGACGCGGGAAGAGATCCATACCTGGAAGCCGGGTGAGACGCTTTTGCTCTCGGGCACCATGCTGACCGGGCGGGATGCCGCGCACAAACGCATGACGCAGATGCTCGAACAGGGCGAAACGTTGCCCGTCGATCTGGCAGGTAAATTTATTTACTACGTAGGTCCTGTGGACCCGGTGCGTGACGAGGCAGTAGGCCCTGCCGGCCCGACAACGGCGACGCGCATGGACAAGTTCACCGATTATATTCTCGATCAAACCGGTTTGGCTGGCATGATCGGCAAGGCTGAGCGAGGCCCTGTTGCCGTGGACGCGATCAAGAAACACGGTGCGGTTTACCTCATGGCGGTGGGCGGTGCCGCCTATCTCGTCTCCCAAGCGGTGACCAAGGCCGAGGTTGTCGCCTTTGAGGACTTGGGTATGGAGGCGATCTATGCGTTCACCGTCAAAGATATGCCGGTCAGCGTTGCCGTCGACAGTCAGGGTGAATCGGTTCATGTGACCGGGCCGCAGGTCTGGAAAGCGCAGATCGAAGAGCAGGCGCTTGAGCTCATCTGACACCTTCTACTGGCACGACTATGAAACCTCCGGTGCCGATGTGGCAGAGGATCGACCCTGGCAGTTCGCAGGGATCCGCACCAACGCCGATCTCGAAATCATCGGTGAGCCGCTGACGCTCTATGCGCGACCTGCTCTGGACCGACTTCCGCACCCGGCAGCAGTGCGGGTGACGGGCATTACAC
>WTHO01000196.1 GCA_011523115.1 Halieaceae bacterium
AGGATCCCGATATCGCGCCGAACCCGGCGCAGGTGCCAATGGTGGCGTAGATCAATCCGCCTTTGAGGTGACCGAATACATCATCTGCCAGCCGATACAATTCAGCGGACAGCCCCCCGGCGTGGGCGAGGTTGCCCATTACCAGAAACATGGCAATGATGGCCAGACTCTCGGATGCCAGCGCCGCGGAGGGCTCGATCGCCAGCAATGCCAGCGCCGGCTCAAACCCGATCAGAATGCCGGTGCCGATCACGCCCACCAGTGCCATGGCGATGCCCACAGGCACCTGCAGCAGGATCATCAGAAACAGGGCAGCGAAGCCTGCGAGTCCCACGGCCATATCGTCAGTCATGGCGGGTCCGCAGCGGAGATAGATCGCGGAGATGCGTGAGTACAACGAGTAGCTGGATGGGGATGCAGAGCAACAGCATCGAAGTGGTCAGCATCCAGAACGGCGCCGTCGGGATCTCAATAGTGGCGGTGGTACGCCCCGCGGAATAGAAGTCGAGGGTCATCTGCGCAAGGTTAAGGCCCAACAGTATGAAAAAAATCAGCACGGCAAAGGCTGCCGCCATGTCCCCCCATCCCGCGGCTTCCTCTCCGGCAAAACGACCGAGCACACGAATGGTGAGGTTTTTCTGCTGGATGAGCAGGGCGGGAAAACAAGAGGCAATCACGATGGGAAACAGGAGCTCTCCGAAGTCGGAAAAGCCGGTGACTCGCGGCAGGTCAAGATAGCGCGCCGCGCCATCATAAAAGGTGAGCAGGGCGATCAGTACCAGACCGCTGAAGCCGAGCAGCGCGATTCTCTGAGTGACCGTGGTCGCACGCTGATTCAGTCTATCCAACCGGGTCACGGCGCGGTGCCTCCGGAGACCGAGGGTGTGTCGGCTCGCAGTCGCGAGAGGAACGTCTGTGCGGCGCGATAGGTTCGCTCTCTGTCGCTCGACCCGCTCATCCAGGCGGTATGCAGTGCCTGTGTGCGTTCCACCAGCGCCTGCTGGGTTGCGGCATCGGGTCTCATCAGGGCCGGTTTGTCGGCCTCCCTGAGCGCGGCGCGAATCTGCTGGTTGATGGCGGCATAGGCCCGACCGCTGCTACGGGCAATGCGGAGTCCGCCGTGGTGCAGCATGGCGTGCTGCACGGATGCGGGCTGTCTTTGCCAGCTTTCCTCGTTGATGAGCAGCAGAAAAGGGGTCATGCCCACGGGGATATCCCAGGCCTGCTCGACCAGCGGGAAACTACCGAAGGTGCGCATGCCCGACCAGCCCTGAATGCCGCCATCGACGATATCCCGGTCCAGCGCCTGATTCATATCGATGGCGCTCATGGTCTGGGCTGCAGCGCCCAGGGTATTCAACCAGTCCGAGTGAATCGCGCCGACGGCCCGGATCTTATAGCCGTCCATCGCGAGGGGGGTGTCGATCGAGCGGCGCATGAAGAGACCGTTGGGGGCTGTGCTGAAGAACCCGATGAGCCTCACGCCATCGAATCCCGTGAGCAGACCTGCGTCGTACAGCTGCCAACCCACGGTGGCCGCCTCCAGTGCGGTATCAAACAGGAAGGGGAGTTCAAACAGTCCCATCTCGGGGAACTGCCCCGGCGTATAGCCGGGCAGAATCCAGGCAATGTCCAGCACGCCGCTTTTCACCAATTCGAACTGCTTGGCGGGGGACTTTCCCAGTGAGCCCCCCCAGTATTCGACGATCGTCACCGCATTGTCGGTCTCTGCTTGCACCGCGTCTGCCCAGGGCCTGATCACTTGGGAGATGCCAATGCTGCGGGCATTGATGTAAGAGCCCATCCGCAACGTGTTTTCTGCTGCGGACGCGGTGCCACAGAGGAGAAAGGCGGTGATGAACAGCGTGAGAAGGTAGCGGTACATGGGGTTATGGATCAGCGTATGCATCAGGGCATGTAAGCCCCGCCGTTGACATACAGGGTCTGACCGGTGATGTAGCGGGCGTGGTCCGAGAGCAGAAACAAAATGGGGTCGGCGATGTCCTCGGGGGTGGCCAACCGCTTAAGCGGAATACTCGCGGCGACGGCGTCACGATCCAGTACCGGGGTATCTGAACCGCGGGAGCGGCCTGTACCCCCGGTTAAAAAAGCGGTGTCGACGGCTGATGGCGCCACGCAGTTGACGCGGATATCCGGTGCGAGTTCGAGCGCCAGTTGCCGTATTAACGCCGCAATGCCCGCTTTGGCAACGGCATAGGCGCCATAGTCCGGGCGGGGGGACGCGCCCAGGCCGGAGCCGATGACCACCATGGCCCCGCCCGGAGCAATCAGTGGCGCAAAATGACGCGCACTGTAAAAAGCCGAGGTCAAGTTACCTTCGATGCTCTCGGCCCAGTGATCAGGTGCGATCTCCAGCGTCGGTACTCGCTGGGTCAGAAAGCCACAGGCATTCACAAAGCCCTTCAGGGTCGGCGCTTGCTCGCGCAGGGCCGTGGCCGCATCAGCGACCTGCTGATCTTCGGTGGCGTCCAGCGCAATAGCGAGTGTGTCGTCAGGCGGGGGGTGGGCGGCCAGCGAGGCGGGCAAGTCCAGCACCGCGACGTCATAACCACGCGCTCGCGCCGCCTGCACCACGGTGCGCCCGATTCCGCCGCAGCCGCCCAACACTGCCAGTAAATTGCTCAAGTCCCTGTCTCACTGATTATTTTTTTGAGCATCCTATCGGTTTTCGCGATGGCCGGTAAGCGGGCTCATCGCGCGCATCGGACCCTGTTTTTTTTGAGTGCCAGCCCGGGAGGCTGTGAGCATCACACTCAGGAGTCCCCAGCCAATCCGGCGAGAGATGAGTAAATGGATTGACGCTTTTTTGCGAGGAGAGGTACGCTCCCGACCATAAGAAAGGGGGTGTGGTATGTCGATCGATTCTCAGGCCCGGATTGTGATTGTCGGGGGCGGCATCATGGGTGTGGCGCTCGCCTATCACCTCGCCGAGGAAGGCGAAACCAACGTGATGCTGATCGAGAAGGGCGAGCTGACCTCTGGCTCGACCTGGCACGCGGCGGGGCAGTGTCCGAGCCTTGTCGGCAACTACAACCTCGCCAAAATCCATGACTACGGGAATCGGCTCTATCCCACGCTCGAAGAGAAGACCGGCCAGTACGTGAGCTGGCATGCCTCAGGCGGTATTCGCATCGCGCGCCAGCAGGCGGATCTCGACTGGTTTCACTCCATGAAGGGTATTGCCGATAACGTCGGCTTCCGCATGGAGATCATCGACCCCGCCAAAATCAAAGAGCTCAACCCGTTCTA
>WTHO01000004.1 GCA_011523115.1 Halieaceae bacterium
GCACGGTACATCTCCTTAAAACAGCCGGTGCCCGCGGGGGACCCCGAAAAAAGAGTGCGAAGTCTACGGATGTGGTGGGGGGGTGTCAACAACTGAAACGCCCGAAAATCGGGCGTTTCAGGGAGATGCGACTTTTCTCACAAAGCGTTGCTGACGCCTTGTCAGGCGAGCCGAATCGGTAGATCCCTGACCCGCTGGCCGGTGGCGGCAAAGATGGCATTGCCAATTGCGGGGGCAACCGGAATCAGTGGCGGCTCCCCGAGCCCGCTGGGGAACGCATCGCTCTCGACAAAAACGATATCGAGCTCAGGCACATCGGACATGCGCAGAGGCTTGTAAGTGTCCAGGTTGCGCTCCTTTACCTGCCCTGCCTCGAACTGCGCGCCCTCGTGCAACGCGAGACTCAAGCCCCACAGCGCGGCACCCTCTGCCTGCGCCATCGCGCCAGAGGGGTTGACGACAGTGCCAACATCAATGGTTTGCCACAGCTTTCGCACTGCGACCGCTCCTGTCTCCGGCGTCACTGCAACCTGCGCCACGCAGGCAATCCAGGTCGGCATTCCCCGCTCCTGACCATGGCAGACCGCAACGCCCAGGCCCTCATTGGGGGGCATGTCGCGGCCCCAACCACTGCGATTGGCCACATCTACCAGCACACCTCTGAGCCTCGCTGCGCCACCGACGGTGCTACCTTCGCCACCCGCGTTCTTGCCCGCGCCATCCAACAGGCGCAGCCGAAAGGCCACGGGGTCCTCGCCCAGCTGATGGGCAATTTCATCCATGAAGCTCTCTACTCCCCAGCCTGTCCAACCCGAACCGACTGCCCGCAACCAGCCCGGCAAAAAGGTTCTCTGCGCCAACTCATTGTTAATGGCGCGAACCCGGTGCGCCGGCAGCGTGTACCAGTGCTCGGCACCGCTGATGGAAAACGGGTCAAATTTCCCTTCACCCGGGACGCCGGGCGCCATAAAGCCCGGCGCCATGGCGAGGGTTGGCCACCCCGCGACGGCGGCGTGATCAACGCCGGACAAAGCGCCCGCATTATCAAAGCTCGCCGTGAACGTACAAACGGTGGGCGACCGCGCACAATCAAAGACGCTGTCTTCCTCCCGGCCAAAGATGAGTTTCAATGGACGACCCAGAGCGCGGGCGGCCAGGGCCGCAGGAATCATCTGATCACCGAACAACCTGCGGCCATACCCGCCCCCCAAATACTGCTGGTGAATCACGATCTCTGTCTCGGGCAGATCGAGCACCTGAGCCAGCAGCGGCAGGATCAGCGATTGCCACTGATTCCCCGCAAAAATATGACATTGGCCGGCTTCATTGAACTCGACAACGGCATTCTGCGGCTCAAGCGTAAAATGCAGGGCCGTTGCAGTCCGATAGGTTGCGTCAAGCTTCGTTGCGGCGTCTGCTATGGCGGCATCAATCTCCCCGTCGTCCACCACAACGGTTCCACTGGCAGGGTCTTGCGCCAAACGAAGCCCCTCCGCCCAGAGATCAGATTCGCTGACCTCTCGGGTCTCTCCGGCCTGCCACTGCACCTGCACCGCGCGGGCGGCTTTGAGTGCAATGGGCATGGTCTCCGCCGCCACCACAACCCAGCCCTGTAAGGTGTCGGTCGGATCCTCAATGGGTAACGCGCCGAGGTAACCGGGCAGAGAGGTCGCCGCGGTCTCGTCGATGCCCAGAACCTTCGACCCGTAACGCGTTGGCGGGACCAAAGGAATGCCGTAAACCATGCCCGGTCGGCTCACATCGAGCCCGTATTGGGCGGAACCGTCTGATTTTGCGGGCACGTCCAGTGCCGGCAAATCCAAGCCGATAATGCGCCGGTCCGCAGGTGCCTTGATCGGCATCGCATCCAACTCGTCTTGCGTGAAAGTTCGCGAGATGTCGCCCGCCTGAATAATGTCAGCGAAGGTGACGCTGCTCGCACCTGA
The DNA here is from genome assembly GCA_011523115.1 of Halieaceae bacterium. Taxonomy (GTDB): domain Bacteria; phylum Pseudomonadota; class Gammaproteobacteria; order Pseudomonadales; family Halieaceae; genus Luminiphilus. Next base: position 1,947 of record WTHO01000004.1, read on the forward strand.
GGCCACACGGCTGCCCTCGACAGAGCAACTGGCCGGATCAACCCCGAGCAAGCGAGCACCCGCCTCGGCCAGCACCATCCGACCCGCGGCGCCCGCTTGAGACAACTGTTTAAAAGAGGTGTGCACTGACCAGGATCCGCCCGTCACCATGTAGCCCCATTTTGGGTCCGTATCGACGTGTCGGATGCTGACATCAGTCCAGGCCGCACCGAGTTCATCGGCAATAATTTGTGCCAGGGCCGTCCCCACGTGCTGGCCCATTTCCGCGCGCACGATGTTCATCAGAATCGCACCTGCCGAATCAATTTCGAACCAAACAACCGGGGAGAACACATCACTGCCCCCCGTAGTGGCGAGGTCAGAGGCCGCCTGGTCTGGCTGACAGCCGCCCAGCGAAGACCCCAAACCCAACACCAAAGATGTGCCAGTGACACCCACTATGAATTGGCGCCTGGAGAGCGCTGACAGAGGCTTATTCACCCGACACCTCCCCGGCCATCGCCTGACTCGCGGCGACAATGGCCTTTTTGATACGTGGATAGGCCATACAGCGGCACAAGTGACCGTCCATGTGGGAAACGATATCGCTCTCGTTTGGCTGGGCATTCTGCTCAAGCAGTGTGGCTGCTTGCATGATCTGTCCCGACTGGCAGTAACCGCATTGGGGCACCTGTTCTGCCTCCCATGCTGACACGAGCGCAGCGCCCGCGGGCGTTGCCAGCCCCTCGATCGTTGTCACCGAGCGATTCTCTACCGCGGTAAGGGGCGTGACGCACGCTCTGGCAGCACTGCCATCGAGATGTATAGTACAGGCACCACATTGGGCGATACCGCAACCAAACTTTGTGCCGGTCAGCTTTAGCTCTTCGCGGAGCACCCATAAAAGCGGCGTATCAGCGGGACTGTCACTGCTGACTGCTTGCCCGTTCAAAGTGAACCGAACCATACTCATGCTCCTCCTGCGGCTACCTCCTCAGGATAAACGGTTCATCGACCGGAGCAAGCGTCACCGCCCTCAGCTCAGACACCGCACAGGCGATGAGCTAAAGTGCGCCCCCGAGTAACTGACGGGCACAAAAAAGCCCGCATTGAGCGGGCTCTCTCACTGGCAAAAGCGCTTAGTCGAGGATTTTGGCGACGACGCCTGCACCAACCGTTCGGCCACCCTCTCGGATCGCAAAACGCAGGCCCTCTTCCATCGCAATCGGCGCAATCAACTCTGCAACAAAGTTGATGTTGTCACCCGGCATCACCATCTCAACACCATCAGGCAACTCAACCGCACCCGTCACATCCGTCGTACGGAAGTAAAACTGCGGACGGT
>WTHO01000240.1 GCA_011523115.1 Halieaceae bacterium
CGAGGCAAGTTGGCAATGAATATCGCAGTGCAAGGCTGTGGCGCGATGGGGTCGATCTACGCCGCCCTCTTTTGTGCTGCGGGGCATTCCGTATGGGTAATAAGCCGCAATGCAGAACACATGGCGGCCGCGAAGCGAACGGGTCTGCGCGTATCCGGGGCGAGCGGTGACCGGATCGTGACGCCAACGGTCGTCGATGAATTGCCGGATACACCCATTGATCTGCTGATACTGGCGGTCAAAGCCGGTTCGGTCGCCGATGCCGCGGCAGGTTGTCAGGGGTCGATGGCGCGCATCTCCCGTGTCGTCACTATCCAGAACGGGCTCGGCAGTGCTGATACGGTCGCGGAGTTGCTGGGCAGCGAGAAACTCGTAGTGGGTATTGCGCAAGGCTTCGGTGCATCACACGTGGCGCCCGGGCACGTTCACCACAATGATATGAAAGCGATTCGCCTGGGCACATACGGTGATTTGCCGCTTGCCAGCATTGAGGAACTGGCTTCTTTATGGCGACAGGTCGGATTTGATACCGAAGCTGTCCATGACATCGTCAGCGCCCAGTGGGAAAAACTCATTTGTAATGTCGCCTACAGTGCTCCTTGCGCCCTGACCGGGCTCACTGTGGGAGAGGCGATGCTGGACGACGCCCTGGGCCCCATCACCCGAGAGGCTGCTCTTGAGGCCTATGCTGTTGCGCAGGCACTCAACATTACGCTCTCCTTCGATGATCCCGTCGCCTACGTGAGAGCCTTTGCCGAGCGCATGCCCGATGCGAAACCATCGGTGCTTCTGGACATCGAGTCCGGGAAACCCTCAGAGGTGGGCGTCATCAATGGCAGTATTCCAAGACAGGCCTCAAAAGTTGGTCTCAGCGCGCCGGTCAACGCCACACTGACCCAACTCGTTCAGGCCATGGAGAATAGGTTGAGCAAGAACTCACTTGAGGAAACACCATGACAGATCGTGATGCAGTTCTCGCTGCCGATGCGCGCCGGCGCGCGGCAATGATCGACGGAGATAGAAACCAACTCGAGGCGGTGCTCTCGGAACGGCTTGTGCGGACACACTCCTCCGGCGCTGTGGAACACCGTGACGCTTTCATTGCCAATATTGAGAGCGGCAACGTGCGCTACCTTGAGCTCGACACGCCGGAGATCGAAGTATTGGCTCTGGGAGACAGTTGGTTATGCGTCGGCGCATTAGCCGGTAGTGCTGAGCGAGACGGCGCTGCAAAGAACCTTCAGGGGCGCTTTCTCAGCGCGTGGACCGAGGAAGCCGGCTCGCTCAAAATGGTGGCCTGGCAAACCACACCAGTCCGCTGATATCGGCCGCTGAGCCCCTTGAGATACCATAGACCACTCACCCTACGCTCGCTCCGGACGCGCTGCTATGACCGACATTTTTGACATGACGAACAAGCGGGTCTTGATCACCGGGGGCGCCACTGGCCTGGGGTTGGCTGCGGCAAACGCGCTCTCTCGGTTCGGAGCAGAAGTCATTCTGGCGGCTCGCCGAATCGACCGCATCAATGAGTCCGTTGCGGCCATCGCGGCACGCGGGGGTCGCGCTCAAGGCGTTGTCTTGGATGTCTCAGATGCACACAGCATTGCTCACGCACTCGAGACCATTCAGGAAAATGGCCGCATCGATGTATTGATTAATAACGCCGGCGTAGTGGGTGACAAACTGCTCATCGACGAAGCCGACGAGGATTGGGATCGCATCTACAACACCAATCTGCGCGCGATCTTTACTCTGTCTAAAGCGGTCGCGAGGTTGATGGCCGCTGATCATGCGGGCGGCAATATCATCAATATGGCCTCTATTTTGGGCTACACCACTCAGAAGGGGACTGCGACCTATGCATCGGCGAAAGCCGCTCTGATTCAGCTGACTCGATCCATGGCAGTGGAATGGGCGCGGTACAACGTCCGCGTTAACGCCATTGCACCCGGTTACTTCCGCACGGAACTCGCAGATGACTTTCTCGACTCGGAGGTAGGTCAAAACATGATCAAGCGGGCGCCGCTCAGGAGAACCGGCACGCCTCATGAGCTCGAAGGGGTAGTACTGCTCCTTGCCTCTGCCGCGGGTGGGTACATGACCGGATCCGTAGTGACCGTGGATGGCGGCTTGTCCATTCCACAGATTTAAACGGCGATAGACGGTGGTCTGGGTGGCGAGATAGAGCAGCGCTCGATGAGAAAAACGCGAATAAGGGGTTACTCATATGACAGAACTGCCAGACCGTAACCTGGGCAGCGCCTGGTACTTGGTGGGCATACTAATGCTCGCGCAAACCTGTTCTTTCATCGACCGGATGATCATGGGCCTTATGGTCGGCCCCATCCGCCAATCCTTTGGCATCTCTGACACCCAGTTCAGCCTGCTGGCGGGGCTGGCGTTCTCTCTCTTCTACTCGCTGATGGGCTTACCCCTCGCTCGGATCGCCGATCGCGGTAACCGTCGCAAACTGATCATGATCTGCATCAGCTTATGGAGCGTTATGACGGCGCTGTGCGGCTTGGCGCGCGGTTTTTGGACACTATTTATGGCGCGGGTCGGGGTTGGCGTGGGTGAGGCCGCGCTCTCCCCTGCCGCCTATTCGATGATCAGCGATGCCTTTCCCAAAAAGGCACTGGGTCTCGCGACCAGCGTCTACACCATGGGCGTCACTTTTGGATCCGGCCTCGCCTACATGCTGGGTGGCGTCGTCATCGGTTGGGCATCGACGGTGGGCGCTGTTGAGTTACCGGGCTTTGGCGAGCTGGAAGGCTGGCGCCTGACGTTCATGATCGTTGGAATCCCCGGGCTACTCATCGCTCTCATGTTGAGCACCGTTAAGGAGCCTGCCCGCCCCGCAGGTGAGGGCCTGATGGCGATTCCGCTGCGGGAAGTCATGCAGTTCATAACAGATCGCCGGCGCGCAATGGGCTGCCACATTATCGGCGTGGCGGTATTCATCATGGTCGTTTTCGGGATCAACATTTGGGGGCCAACTTATCTGATCCGCACGTTTGGATTCACCCCAGCTGACGCGGGCATGAAATTCGGCACCATCATGATGGTTTTGGGAACTGCGGGTTTGTTGGCGGGCGGCACCATTGCAGACGCCTGGTTTGCTCGAGGCCGCAACAACGCCTATCCGCTGGTGATTCTCATCTCCGGGCTCTGCATGCTGCCCTTTGTGCTGGGTCTGGGATGGGTAACAGA
>WTHO01000132.1:0-10491 GCA_011523115.1 Halieaceae bacterium
CCTGCTCCCAAAGCAGGCGCGCTACCAGACTGCGCTACACCCCGATGACGGAGGGCACAGCCCTCGCGCGGCGCGAAGTTTACCGGCATTGAGGTGGGGGAGCAATGCGCAACAAAACGACTTCCCACGGTGGCCAAACTCTGAAAGAATCGCGCCGTTTTGATTTGGGGGAATCATATGACCGCGCAAATTCTTGATGGTAAGCATGTTGCCGAACTGACAGAGGCCGAGCTGGCGCAACGCGTTGAGGCCTTAAAAGAACGGTCTGGCGGGCGGACTCCCGTCCTTGCCACCATTCTTGTGGGAGATGATCCCGCGTCTGCTACTTACGTGAAAATGAAGGGGAACGCTTGTCGCCGCGTCGGGATGGAATCGGTTGCCATCGAGCTCCCAGCATCGACCAAGACGAACGATTTGCTTCGCGAAATTGAGCAGTTAAACGCAAATCCTGACGTGCATGGCATTTTGCTGCAACACCCTGTGCCCTCCCAAATCGATGAGCGAGCCTGCTTTGACATGATCGCGCTGGAGAAAGATGTAGACGGAGTCACCTGCCTGGGGTTCGGTCGCATGGCAATGGGAGAGCCGGCTTATGGCTGCGCCACACCTCAGGGCATTATGCGACTCCTTGCTCATTACAACATTGAACTCGAGGGCCGGCATGCTGTTGTCGTTGGTCGAAGCCCCATTCTGGGCAAACCGATGGCCATGATGATGCTCGCAGCTAACGCGACCGTGACAATCTGTCACTCGCGAACCCGCGATCTCGAGACCCTAGTCCGCCAGGCGGATGTCATCGTTGGCGCAGTTGGCCGACCTGAGTTTATTCGGGCAGATTGGATCAAGGACGGCGCTGTTGTCGTGGACGCGGGTTACCATCCCGGAGGTGTCGGCGATATTGAGCTCGCCCCACTCGCTGATCGGGTCAGCGCTATGACACCGGTTCCCGGTGGTGTTGGGCCCATGACAATCAATACCTTGATCCAACAAACGGTCCAGTCGGGCGAGCGGGCGCTCGCCTAGGGATATCAGGCGCCGCGGCGCCAGGTGGTGCCCTCCGGGCTATCTTCGAGCAGGATTCCCTGCACTTCCAGTTCGTTCCGAATCTGGTCAGCGCGAGCATAGTCCTTGTCTTGCTTGGCCTGAATTCGCTGTGTGATCAAAGTCTCGATGTCCTCAGCGCTCAGTCCGCTGCGGGCGCCGTCACCCTGAAACCAATTTTCTGGATCGTTCTCCAGCAGGCCCAACAGGGAGGCGCCCAGTTGCAACTCTGCTTTCGCCCGGGCCTTCTCGGCCGCGTCGGACGACTTGTTCAGGCTTGATGCGGCAGCGTGCAAATGGGCAAAGGCCTCCGGCGTATTGAGATCGTCTAGAAGTGCTTTAAAAACACCTGTCTCCTGAAGATCGATCGCTTCGGCGGGGGTTTCGCCATGCCGACGTAACGCGCCATAAAAGGAATCCAACGTCCCCCGTGCCTGATCAAGCAAGTCGGCCGAAAAATTCAGCGGCGACCGATACTGTGCAGAAAGCAGCGCGCACCTCAAGACCTCGCCGGGGTATTCGCCTAGCAACTCCCTTACCGTGCGCACGTTGCCAAGCGATTTGGACATTTTCTCTCCGTTCATATCGACGTAGGCGTTATGGATCCAGTGCCGCACAAAATCACCGCCGTAAGCACAGCAACTCTGCGCTCTTTCATTCTCATGATGCGGAAAGATCAGATCCCGGCCACCACCATGGATATCGATGCTCTCACCCAGATGCGCTCTGATCATCGCTGAACATTCCAGATGCCAACCCGGCCGCCCTCGACCCCAGGGACTGTCCCAACCAGGTTCCTCGGTCGTGGAAGGCTTCCAAAGGACAAAATCCCCTGAATGACGCTTGTAATCCGCAACCTCGACGCGCGCGCCAGCCAGCATATCGTCCAAATTTCGGCCACTTAAGGCGCCGTAGCCATCCATGGATTCGACCGCGAAGAGTACGTGGTGATCGGACTCATAAGCATGCCCTTGAGCGATCAGTCGCTCAGTGAGCGCAATCATCTCCGCAATGTGCTCGGTCGCCATGGGTTCGATCGAAGGTGGAAGCGCATTGAGCGCCGACATATCCTCACGGTATTTCTCGGTGAACTCTCGGCTCACCTCTTCGATACTGACACCCTGTTGCTGGGCTGCCTGAATGATTTTATCGTCGATATCCGTGATATTGCGTGCATAACAGACACTGGAATACCGCGCTTGCAGCAATCGATAAAGGCAGTCAAAGACCACAACGGGTCTGGCATTGCCTATGTGGGCATAGTTGTAGACCGTGGGGCCGCAGACGTACATCGTAACGCGCTCTGCGTCCTGCGGCGTGAAGATCTCCTTCTCGCCCGACAGCGTGTTGTAAAGCCGCAACTCATCCATTGGATCCAGACCAACTATCGCGCAAGCCAATCGTCATATTGAACACGGGGTGAGCGGCGCTGTGATCATAGCGGTCGGCTACAAAGTACCCCTCTCGCTCGAACTGAAATACCTGCTCCGGTGCCGCATCCCGAAGCGCAGGCTCTATCATTGCATCATCGCTCACAACCAAACTGTCCGGGTTGAGCGCTGACATCATGTCGTCGGCGCGAGCGGGATCTGCAACGCTGAATAGTCGGTCATATTGGCGAATTGTTGCGGGCACACTGTGCTCCGCCGACACCCAGTGAATCACACCCTTGGGCTTCACGCCGTCCTCGGGGTCAGCGCCGGGCACCAAGGTGATGCACTTGGCATAGACGCAGACAATCGTCCCATCGCTGTCCTTGTCACAGCGCTCACCCTCAATGACCAGCCCACCGCGTAGCCGCACTCTTTTGCCAAGCACCAGTCGCTTGAAGTGCTTATTTGCCTCCTCACGGAAATCCTCACGATCGATAAAGAGCTCACGGTCCATGCGCAACTGGCGCTCGCCGAACTGCGGATCGGCTGGGTGATTTGATACTGCCAGCGTCATCGATTCCGGCAAATCGGTGAGTACCAGTCTGAGTGGTCTCATGACGCACATCGCCCGGGGCGCGTGTCGATTCAAGTGGTCCCGCACGGCACTTTCCAGCATAGCCATATCCACCATGCCATCAGAGCGAGACGTGCCCACCTCCTCACAGAAATGTCGAATGGCCGGCGCAGGGTAACCACGCCGCCTCAAACCCGCGATGGTCGGCATACGGGGGTCGTCCCACCCCGCAACCACCTGATCGTCAACCAACTGTTTTAGCTTCCTCTTACTGGTAATCGTGAAGCTCGTATTGAGGCGCGCAAACTCGATCTGACGCGGTCGATGTGGCACCGGAAGATGCGCAATGAACCAGTCATACAAAGGGCGATGGTCCTCGAATTCTAATGTGCAAATCGAGTGGGTGATGCCTTCAATCGCATCTTCCTGCCCATGGGCAAAATCATAGGTGGGATAAATGGGCCACTCATCCCCCGTCTGGTGATGCGACGCGTGACGAATACGATAAAGGATCGGGTCTCGCAGATTCATGTTACTCGAGGCCATGTCGATTTTCGCTCGTAGGACCCGCTCACCATCAGAAAATTCCCCCTCCCGCATTTTCAGGAAAAGCGCCACATTTTCTGATGTGCTCCGATCTCGGTAGGGACTATTCCTCCCTGCTTCAGTGAGGGTGCCGCGATACTCTCTGGCCTCCTCGGGGGACAGGTCACACACATAGGCCAAGCCCTCATCAATCAGATGCAGAGCCCACTCGAACAACTGCTGGAAGTAAGCCGAGGCATATCTCACCTCGCCGTGCCACTCGTAGCCCAACCAGCGCACGTCCTCCTGTATCGAGTCAATGAACTCCTGACTCTCTTTTTCCGGGTTCGTATCATCAAAGCGCAGGTGACATCGGCCACCAAACTGCTCCGCCAGGCCAAAATTGACGGTGATCGACTTGGCGTGACCAATATGGAGGTAACCGTTAGGTTCAGGCGGAAACCGCGTGATGACGGGCCCGGAGAGCCCAGCGTCGAGATCGCCCTGAATTTGTGTTCGCAGAAAATTACTGCGCAACTCTGCGGACATGCAAACACTCCGGGATAAGAATGAAGAAAACCGCGCGAACTATATCAAGTGGCGACTCCGGGTGGCAGGGCTCGTCGCCTACCGCGGTAATCCATCACTAAAAATGGGCGTCGCTACTCAACTCTAACTCAGGTACGATGCCGCCTCCCTATCAGCACCCCTGAGGTAACTATGTCAGCAGCCACCGTCTTGATGACCACCACCGTAGGCCCGATCACTTTGGAGCTCGACACAGAGCATGCGCCCAAGACGGTCGAGAACTTCTTGTCCTACGTGGCGGACGGATTCTATGACGGCACCATTTTTCACCGCGTTATTGATAATTTCATGGTGCAAGGAGGCGGATTTACTGCGGACATGGAACAAAAAGAGACGCAGGCGCCCATTGAAAACGAGGCCAACAACGGCCTTAAGAACGCGCGTGGCACCATCGCTATGGCAAGGACTCAGGACCCTCACTCTGCCACCGCTCAGTTTTTCATTAATGTGCAAGACAATGACTTCCTGAATCATACCGGCGAAAACCTGCAGGGTTGGGGATACGCGGTGTTTGGCAAAGTGATCGACGGCGACGACGTGTTGGACAAAATTCGTTGCGTCCAAACGGGCGGTCATGCCGGCCACCAGGACGTCCCATTAGAGCCCATTATTATCGAGAGCATCGCTCTGGTCGGCGATTGAGGCGCTTCCCCGGTGCACCGCCTGTTCATCAGTGATTTGCACCTGAGCGAGGACACCCCCGCAATTGAAGCGGCACTCGTGGCCCTGCTTGCTCGCGAGCAGGAGCTCGATGCGCTGATTATTCTCGGTGACTTTTTCGAGGCGTGGGTCGGAGATGATGACGACGCACCGCTGGCTGATCGGGTACGCTCACAGTTGTTCGAATTTTCGCGGCGGGGCTGCGAGATATTCGTGGCTCGCGGCAATCGAGACTTCATGCTGGGTGAACAATTCGCCAGTGATATTGACGGAACACTGCTTCAGGACGAAACGGTGATGGAGGTAGCAGGCCGGCCTACTCTCTTGCTCCATGGTGATACGCTTTGCACTGACGATGTTGACTACCAGCAGTTCCGCGCCCTCGTGCATGACCCAGCGTGGCAAACCGAAATGATGGCCAAACCATTAGAGGCGCGTCGTGAACTGGCCAGACAGTTGCGCGCAATGAGCGTTGATGCTGCCAGTAACAAGCCCGAGGACATCATGGACGTCAATCAGGCCGCGGTTGAGCAACAACTGCAAGCGGCTTCCGTCGATCGGATAGTCCATGGACACACGCATCGGCCTGCGCGTCACGCGGTGGGCTCCGGCGAGCGCATCGTGCTCGGTGACTGGACAGCCGAGAAGGGTTGGTATCTCAGGGAACGCGGTAACGACCTATCGCTGAACTCATTTGCCATCGACTAGGGCGCTACCGCGGAACCCCGCTGTGAAACCTGAACTCCGTATCGGCTGTTGTCACCAAATCCGCCTCCAGCCCGCGAAACAGGTTAAGGCGCGACTGAAAATCCGCTTCTTCCGATAGCGATTCGGCTAGCTTTAGGTAATCACCAAAGTGTCGTGCCTCGCTTTTTAGCAAGGACTCGTAGAACTCCCCTAGCTCGCGATCGAGGTGAGGTGCCAAACTCGCAAACCGCTCACATGACCTGGCCTCGATGAGTGCACCGATAATCAGGGTATCAACCAGGCGCCCGGGCTCGTGCTTACGCGCGCCTTTATGAAGCGCTTGCGCATACCGTGACGCCGTCAGGGGCACATACTCCACAGATTGCTTGCGCATGATCTTGAGCACTTGCTCAAAGTGCCTGAGCTCCTCTCGGGCAAGCCTGGACATCTTTTCCAGCAGTGCCGTGTTGTGGATGTACCGGTGCATCAGCGACAGTGCCGTCGCCGCTGCTTTCTTCTCGCAATTTGCGTGATCAACCAGCAAGGTCGCACGGTTCTCAGGCAGCAGCGCACACTCCACCCATGCGTCCGGTGTAGCGCAGGGTAAAAACGCGTGAATCGCTGACAGCGACGCTTCCTGCCTCCCCAAAGCTGCGTTCATCTGAGGGCCTCCGGGACTTGCTCTGGGAACAGGTCTCTTGTCGAGATATATCGGTCGTAGTGAGCGGCAGACAGCACCCAGAATTCCTCATCAATCTGATCGCGAAGCTGCATGAGAGTCACATCACGATAACGGGGCAGCACTTCAAACCCGAACTGCTCGGGCGCGGTGATTTGCTTGGCGCCGGCCTTGAGCAACGCAAACAAATGACAGTAGGGGTCGTGGTGCGGCTGATGCCGGATCTTCTGAACAGACAGCTGCCAACTGAGAAGCCCCGGATCCACTATACGAAGCTTGTTGGCGACACACTTTGCCAAAAACTCGTCCAGTCGAGCATCGATGGCCCGCTTTTGCTCGGTAGAGTAGCCATTCCAGTCAATGACCTCGTGCGCAAACCGCTTGCAACCGCGGCACACCGCGTCGCCAATGCCAGTAGAGCAAACGCCAATACAGGGCGTTCTGATGGGAGTGAGGTTAGACACAAGGCCTCCGTTCGCCAGAATTCTAGCAGTTTCTGCCACTCAGCATGGCGGACTCCATGAACAGAGTGAATGGAGGGTATTCGACAACGCGTTAACGATGCCGCTGGCCGGCAAGCTATAATGCCGGCGCCTTTTCTCAGACGCTTTTACGGGGAGTCGATACATGCTGGAAGCCTACCGCCAACACGTTGCCGAGCGCGCTGCGCAACAGATCCCACCTGCGCCTCTATCACCCGAGCAAGTGTCCGGGCTGGTCGACCTGCTGAAAAATCCCCCCGCTGGCGAAGAGGACTTTCTGGTGGAACTGCTGACCGAGCGGGTTCCTCCCGGGGTCGATGAAGCGGCCTACGTAAAAGCTGGTTTCCTCTCAGCGGTAGCAACGGGCGAAACGTCCTGCCCGCTGATAGACCGCCAACACGCGATCCGATTACTCGGAGACATGCATGGTGGCTACAACATCAGCACCCTCATAGGATTACTCGACGATGCTGAACTAGGCGTGGCGGCCGCAGACGAGCTCAAGCACACACTGCTGGTCTTTGATGCTTTTCACGACGTTGTGGAGCGAGCAAACAACGGCTCCACCAATGCGCAAGCCGTGCTGAAGAGCTGGGCGGATGGCGAGTGGTTCACCCGCCAAACCGAGGTGCCAGAATCTCTCAAAATGGTGGTTTTCAAGGTCACCGGCGAGACCAATACGGATGATCTGTCACCTGCCCCAGACGCTTGGTCTCGACCTGACATCCCTCTTCACGCACTCGCCATGTTCAAAATGGCGCGTGATGGCATTGAGCCCGACGAGGCCGGTGTCATCGGCCCGCTTGCACAAATTGAATCGATTAAGCGTCACGGCTTACCCGTGGCTTTTGTCGGTGACGTCGTCGGTACCGGCTCTTCTCGAAAATCTGCGACCAACTCGGTGTTGTGGTATTTCGGAGAGGACACACCCGGCATCCCCAATAAACGCGCGGGCGGCGTCTGCATCGGCGGAAAGGTGGCCCCCATTTTCTATAACACGATGGAAGATGCGGGCGCGTTGGTGTTTGAAGCACCTGTGGACAATCTGAACATGGGCGACATCATCGAAATTCGACCCTATGACGGCAAGATTCTCTCTGAATCCGGTGAAGTACTGGCAGAGTTCGCATTGCGGTCAGAGGTTCTGCTCGACGAAGTGCGGGCGGGCGGCCGAATCAACCTCATTATCGGCCGCGGATTGACGGGTAAGGCTCGCGAAGCACTGGGGCTCGGTGAAAGCGAGTTATTTCGAAAACCGGAGCAGCCCGAGCACTCCGACAGAGGCTTCACGCTGGCGCAGAAAATGGTAGGTCAGGCCTGCGGCGTAGAAGGCATCCGTCCAGGCACCTACTGCGAACCCAAAATGACAACGGTAGGCTCACAGGATACAACCGGCCCCATGACCCGAGACGAGCTACAGGACTTGGCCTGTCTGGGCTTCTCGGCGGACCTGACGATGCAATCTTTTTGCCATACTGCGGCCTACCCCAAACCTGTCGACATCAATACCCAGCACTCTCTGCCGGACTTCATCATGACCCGGGGAGGCGTCTCCCTGCGACCCGGAGACGGCATCATCCACAGCTGGCTGAACCGCATGTTGCTCCCGGATACGGTGGGCACAGGCGGCGACTCTCATACCCGCTTTCCTATGGGCATCTCGTTCCCCGCAGGATCCGGGCTGGTGGCCTTCGCAGCGGCGACAGGGGTTATGCCCTTGGACATGCCCGAATCCGTTCTGGTCCGTTTTAAAGGTGAGATGCAGCCTGGTGTGACACTGCGAGATCTCGTCCATGCCATCCCCTACTACGCTATACAGCAGGGTCTGCTCACCGTTGAGAAAAAGGGCAAGAAGAATATCTTCTCGGGAAAAATTCTTGAAATTGAGGGGTTAGAAACGCTGACCGTTGAGCAGGCATTCGAGCTCTCTGACGCATCTGCAGAGCGGTCAGCTGCGGGGTGCACCATCAAGCTGGGGGAAGAGACGATTTCCGAGTATCTCCGCTCAAACATCGTACTGCTGCGGTCGATGATTGCAGAAGGCTATGGTGACGCCAGGACGCTGGAGCGACGGGCGAGAAACATGGAGGCATGGTTGGCCGCGCCCACTCTGCTCGAGGCCGACACCGACGCCGAATACGCGGCAGTCATCGAGATCGACCTCGCTGATATCGATCAGCCGATCGTCTGCGCGCCCAACGATCCGGACGATGCCCGCTTACTGTCAGACGTTCAGGGCGATCGGGTCGACGAGGTGTTTATCGGTAGCTGTATGACCAATATCGGTCATTTTCGTGCAGCGGGGGAACTGCTGCAGGCTCATGGAGCACCGGTGAGCACGAGGATGTGGATCTGCCCGCCCACCCGTATGGATGAACATCAGCTGATGGAGGAAGGTTATTTCGCGATCTTTGGTCGTGCGGGCGCGCGGACAGAGATGCCAGGGTGCTCTCTGTGCATGGGTAATCAGGCGAGAGTGGCTCCGGGCGCAACGGTCCTATCCACCTCCACTCGCAATTTCCCCAACCGGCTGGGAGAGGGCGCCAATGTGTACCTAACCTCTGCAGAATTAGCCGCAGTGGGCGCCCTGCTCGGGAAGCTCCCGACACCGGAGGAATATCAGGCTTATGCGAGCAAAATTGATTCGATGGCAGATGACATCTACCGATACATGAACTTTGATCAGGTGGTGGCCTTTCAACAACTCGCTGAAGACGGTGCACGCATTGCCGCAACGATTATCGATGAAGTCGCCTGAATAGGAATCTCAGCTTTCTGGCGGTGGTCGATCCGGCGTCAGAGGGTTGCTCAGGCTCTGCGGGTAGCCGCAAAACCGCGCTCGCAGTCCGCTTGAAGGTCCTCAACGTCCTCAAGACCGACTGCAATCCGGATCATACCCTGATTAATACCCGCCTCTTCCCGCTGCCGCTCAGACAACCGACCATGGGTAGTCGTAGCAGGGTGAACGATCGTAGTCTTCGCATCACCGAGGTTAGCAGTGAGCGACATCAGCACCGTCGCGTCGATAAACTGCCACGCCGCTTCGCGACCACCTGCCACCTCAAATGCCAGCACTCCGCCGTAGCGACGCTGTTGGCGCGACGCCAGCTCATGTCCGGGATGATTAGCCAGACCACAGTAATGCACCCGTTCCACCAGAGGCTGCTCCTGCAACCATGCGGCCAGGACCTGCGCGTTATCGGAGTGTGCGCGCATTCGGAGATCCAATGTCTCCAAACCTTTCAGCATCACCCAGGCGTTAAAGGCGCTCATGGTCGGGCCACAGGAGCGATTGAATGCGACAACCGGGGCAATGAGCTCTTCCCGCCCGACCAATGCGCCACCTAAAACCCTTCCTTGACCGTCCAGATACTTTGTCGCTGAGTGGGTCACAATGTCCGCGCCCAACGATAGTGGCTGCTGAAGCGCGGGCGTGCAGAAGCAATTGTCCACCGCGAGAATAGCGCCCAACTCGCGACTCAGGGTCGCAAGCTCCGTAATATCAGCGATGGCGTTCAGCGGATTTGATGGCGTCTCAAGAAAAAGAAGCCGGGTTTTTGACGTGGCCGCCGCGCGCCACGCATCGACCTGAGTCAGAGAAACAAAGGTGACATCGACCCCAAACTTTCTGAGTGTGTTGTCGAAAAGGCTCACCGTGGCGCCAAAAACATCGCGGGAGCACAAGACGTGGTCTCCCGCGCGCAGGTGGGTCATGCACAGGGCGAGAATCGCGGACATGCCCGAAGCCGTCGCCACCGCACATTCACCCTCCTCCAGCGCTGCCAGCCGCTGTTCAAATCCCCTGACAGTGGGGTTCGTGTAGCGTGAATACACATTGCCAACTTCATCGCCGGAGAATTTCGCCGCTGCATCGCTGGCGGA
>WTHO01000132.1:10591-15412 GCA_011523115.1 Halieaceae bacterium
GGGTTACCCTCACGCGAGCACTCGATCAGATCCTCCAGATCCTGATACACCAACCAATCGGCGCCAATCTCTTCACGAACCTGCTCTACCGAGCGGCCATGAGCGATAAGTTCATTCGCAGCGGGCATGTCGATGCCGTAAACGTTGGGGTAGCGAACCGGTGGCGCAGCGGACGCAAAATAGACCCGCTTGGCGCCCGCTTCCCTGGCCATCTGGATGATCTGCCCACATGTGGTTCCCCGCACAATGGAGTCATCAACGAGCAGGACAGTCTTATCCTGAAATTCAAGTGGCACAGGATTCAGTTTCTGTCGGACCGACTTCTTACGCTCGCTTTGCCCCGGCATGATAAATGTCCGGCCGATGTAACGGTTTTTCATGAACCCTTCGCGAAATTTGACCCCCAGTTCGTATGCTAAAGACTGCCCCGCTACGCGACTGGTATCGGGTATGGGAATCACAACGTCGATATCATGCGCTGGACGTTCCTTGACGATCTTCTTCGCTAACGCAGCACCCTGCCTCATGCGGGTCTTGTACACCGAAATACTGTCCATGAGTGAATCGGGCCGCGCAAAATACACGTGCTCGAAAATACAGGGTGTGAGCTTGGGTGAGTCGGCACACTGTTCTCGATGCAGCTCGCCATCCTGCGTGACGCATATCGCTTCGCCCGGCAAGACATCACCGAGCAACTCGTAGCCCAAGACATCAAGGGCCACGCTCTCGGAGGCAACCATGTACTCGCAGCGACCGCTCTTTCCCATACGCTGGCCTACAACCAAAGGGCGGATACCGTTTGGATCACGGAAAGCCACCAATCCGAAGCCTGAGATCAGAGCAACCGCCGCGTAACCGCCCTCACACCGCTTATGGACGACCCGCGTCGCATCGAATACGTCTCGGGGAGTCGGTTTTAGTTTACCCAGTCGATGTAATTCATGAGCAAACACATTCAGCAGAACCTCAGAGTCAGAGTCCGTGTTGAGGTGTCGCAGATCGGACTGGAACAGTTCTTCTGACAAAAAGGCTGAGTTAGTCAGGTTGCCATTGTGGGCGAGTGCAATGCCATAGGGCGAGTTAACATAAAACGGCTGGGCCAATGCCGTACCGGAGCTCCCTTGAGTGGGATAACGAACGTGTCCGATGCCAAATCTGCCCAGCAACTGCGCCATGTGGCTGGTGCGGAAGACATCTCGCACCAAGCCTTCACCCTTACGCTGCATTAACTTGCCGTCATGGCACGTCATGATCCCAGCCGCGTCCTGCCCCCTATGCTGGAGCATTGTGAGCGCATCATAGATGTCTGCCGCGACATCGCGCTCAGCAACTAAACCTACTAATCCACACATATCCGCTCTCCGGACTAGAGCATATCGCTGGAATCGATGGTGTCCTTCACCGCTTCAGTCGGCTCTGACTCCACAACGCGCTCAAAGTTAGCGCCAATCCAATCGGCAACCCAATTTACAGAATCCATCAGCACCGCTGAATCAAGCAGATCTTCTTTGTTGTCGGGTAACACCGCGCGAAGAAGAATACTGATTGCGGCGATAATGATCACCCCCCTAAAGAAACCAAAAATACCGCCCAGCAGGCGATTCCCAACGTTGAACCCGGGCTGACGCATTTGTTTCGATAAAAAAGCTGCGATGACACCGAATACCAGCAAAACGGCGACAAAAGTAATGCCCCAGGACACAAGATATCGCGTCGTCGGCTCATCAATAACTTGCTTGCCAAGATCTCCGATCGGATCCGCCAATACGTTAGCCAGCAAGAAAGCGCTGACCCACCCAACGATCGAAAACGCTTCACGGGCAAAGCCCCTTGCGATGCCATAAAGCGACGAGATCAGCCACACCAAGAGGATGAACCAGTCAAATAAATTAAAATGCCCCACGGCAGAGACGATTTGCTCCAGCCAATCCGCCACGCTACTGCACGTACCTGAGCACTTGTGAATCCACACCCAGCACTGAGTCGACCTCGGGCTTTATCAATAACAACTTCCGGCGTTCCGCATTGGGTCCAATCTGTACGCGGAAGAGCTCTTCATCCACACGGGTGTATGGCGTAGAGAAAGCGGTATAACCAAGATCTGTCAGGCCCTGTACCAACTCGGCAGCACGGGCGTCGCTCCCAACGGTGGCTACTTGAAGCACCCAAAAAACAGGTAATCCCTCATCATCAATCAAAGGCTCTCCTGCTAACGGGGCGTCAGGAACCAATGCCGACTCCAGATCCGCCCTCTGCGGCAAATCTACCAGATCAATATTCTCGGCATCGATACGTGTCTCGGCATCAGCTGCGATCTGCTCTTCTTCAGCTATCTTGGCCGGCTCGGGAAGCTTTTCGGTAACCGCCACCTCATAAGTTTCGGGCACCGCGATCGGTGAGCGGTCAATATCAGGCTTGTCGGTCATCGGCTGCACAGAAATGGGGTCGCGCTGATCCGGCGTGACAAAAATGAGGGGCCAGAACACCACACCCAGGGCGACCAGCACCAGCGTGCCGACCAATCGTTGTCTCAGTATGGGATTCATGAATCCACTATGTCCCTGGCATCTTCAGTGGGGTTATCCGCATTGAACAGTGCCATGGCCTCGGCAACAGTGAAAAACGAACCAAAAATCACAACCCGATCTGCAGTACTGCATCGATTTCTCACAGAGGGCCACAACGTCGAAAACCGGCCTTGATCAGCGATGTTATCAACACCAATGCAACGCACCAGATCATCCAATGACGCCGCCCTATCCACATGACTCAGGTCGACCAGATTCCACTCGTCAACCACGCTGCCGCATGCGGATAGCATATCATGTATGGGTTTATCACCCATCACTCCAAAGATCGCTCGCGTCTTGCCGGTCACAGGAGAGGAACGAAGTCGCTGGACCAATACCCGCACGGACTCCACGTTGTGAGCCACGTCCATCAGCACATCGACATTCTGGTATTGATGCCTGCTGAGCCTGCCGGGCACGCCAATGCAATGCGTCGAATCCAACAAAGACTGCGTGAGAGAAATCACCTCTGACAACTCCAACGCTTCGACCGCGGCACCCACATTTTGAGGGAGCAGGCCCTCACTTTCGGGTAGCGAATAGCGTGAACCGCTTGAGGTCACGACATGCGGTGATTCCAGTATCCAGTCTTCCGAAATCCATGATACCTCCGCACCAATATCCTCAAGCCTGCGGCGCAGTGAAGCGGGCGGATCGTGCTCCGCCACAACGCAGGGACGGCCGGGCCGCGCCACCCCCGCCTTTTCCACTGCGATGAGTCCGCGATCATCCCCAAGCCAGTCCATATGATCAAGGCCGATGCTCGTTATGATTGTGAGATCTGCATCGATAATATTGACCGCATCGAGCCGACCACCCAATCCAACCTCAAGCACCTGAACATCCACCTTATGCTCGCGAAAGATCCAAAGAGCTGCCAGGGTGGCTACCTCGAAATAGGTGAGGCTGATGTCGCCGCGTGCTGCCTCGACCGTATTAAACGCCGCCAACAGATCTTGATCGCTGACTGGCGAGCCGTTTACGCATATCCGCTCATTGAAGCTGACGAGATGTGGGGAGGTGTAGGATCCAACGCGAAGACCGCCTGCCAACAGGACCGATGACAGCACGGCGACAACGCTACCTTTGCCATTGGTGCCGGCGACGGTTAGCGTCGGCATGGGCGCGGGAACGAGATGCATGGCTCGCGCTACGGCCGAGACGCGCTCCAGACCGAGATCAATTTCTACAGGATGCTGTGATTGAAGACGTTCCAGCCAATCGCTCAGCGTACTGTCGGTCATACTGCTGTTAGACGTCCGCTCCGCCTGCCTCGATGATCTCACCCTCCAGCGCCGCGGCGGGCTGGCCGGGAGGCGGCATCGCCGTCAACTTTGCTAACACCCGAGCGAGGGTCTCCCTCATTTCGTTGCGGTGCACAATCATATCGATCGCGCCATGCTCAAGAAGAAACTCGCTGCGCTGAAAGCCTTTGGGCAATTTTTGACGAATTGTTTGCTCGATAATGTTGGGCCCGGCGAAACCAGCGCGGGCGTCGGGCTCGGCGATATTGATGTCGCCCAACAGCGCAAGCGACGCGGAGACCCCACCATAAATAGGATCAGTAAGCACAGAGATGTACGGGATACCTTGCCTCTTCAGTCGCTCAATCACGGCTGAGGTCTTTGCCATTTGCATCAGCGAGATGAGGGCTTCCTGCATTCTGGCACCACCTGATGCCGAGAAACAGATAAGCGGCAGCCCCTCCTCCAAAGCGACAGTCGCCGCACGACTGAACTTTTCTCCGACGGCGTAGCCCATCGACCCACCGTGAAAATCAAACTCAAAGGCCAGGGCGACGACCGGCACGCCCAGGATGCCACCACGCATCGCAATTAACGCATCCTTCTCACCGGTGCTGCGCTGCGCTGCGGTGAGCCGGTCACGATACTTCCGCTTGTCCTTAAACTTTAGATGATCGACGGGCTCGAGTTCTGAAAATAGCTCCGTCGCGTCACGATCCAGACACAGTTCCAAACGCCTGCGCGCACCGATCCGCATATGATGATTGCACTTGGGGCAAACCTCAGCGTTTCGCTCCAGATCGGGCTTATACAGAATGGCGTCGCACTTCACGCACTTCTTCCAAAGCCCTTCCGGTACGCTCGCACGGGCCGCATTCTCGTCCTTGTTGACCCCTGAGGGCAGGATCTTGTCAATCCAGCTCATCGGATTCTCCAATGCCGTGGGTTGGCGAGTATAAAAGCGCCCGCTCTCTCTAGGAAAGTGGCGCGTCAACGCCTGCTCTTAT
>WTHO01000132.1:15512-39838 GCA_011523115.1 Halieaceae bacterium
CAGCCGCACCATGGATCTGGATCTCCCCAATATCACCGTCTGTCTGCGACGCACGCTCCATTTCAGCAATCAAGGCACTGCCGACGACCACGGCGTCGGCAGAGGAGGCAACGACTCTGGCACTGTCGGCGTCCTTAATGCCAAAACCCACCGCCACTGGCAGGGGGGTCTTGCTCCTGATCAATGCGACGCTCTGGGCGACCGCCTCGGTGTCCAATTGACCGGACCCGGTCACGCCTTTGACTGCCACGCAGTAAATAAACCCGCGAGCTCGATCAACAATCGTCTGGATACGAGACTCCGGCGTCGTCGGTGAAATGAGAAAAATGTTGTCCAGCGAGACCGCCTGCAGAGCACGATCTATCTGATCCACCTCCTCGGGCGGGAGATCTACAGTGATCAGGCCGTCGACGCCGGCCTCCGCGCAGGCGCTGGCAAAGGCATCGTAACCGAAGCGCTCGATAGGATTCGCGTAGCCCATCATGACCACAGGTGTGTGCTGGTCGTCTCTGCGGAAAGTGGCAACAATCTCGAGCACTTTGCGCAGCGTCATACCATTTTCCAGCGCCCGCTCATGCCCCTTCTGAATGACCGGACCTTCGGACATGGGATCCGAGAAGGGCACGCCCACCTCTAAAACGTCTGCCCCCGCTGCCACCAACTGATGAAGAAGGTCCACCGTGCCCTCAGGCGTAGGATCACCGGCCACGACATAGGGAATCACCCCCTTCCGCCCGTTAGACTTCAGGTCAGCGAACACTCCAGCGAGACGACTCATGTCAACCTCAAACCTCAATTCCGTCAAGCGCTGCAACCGTGAGGATATCTTTGTCGCCGCGCCCGGACAGGTTGACAACAATATGCTGATCTTCAGTCATCGTAGCTGCCAGCTTCTCCGCATGTGCCAGTGCGTGAGCTGTCTCAAGCGCGGGCATAATGCCTTCAATTTTGGTCAGTCGATGAAAAGCGTCGAGGGCCTCGTCGTCGTTAGCCGCCACATATTGCACTCTCCCGATATCCTTCAACCAAGCATGCTCGGGACCTACGCCGGGATAATCCAGTCCGGCAGAAACCGAGTGGGTCTCAATAATTTGCCCGTCCTGGTCCTGCATAAGGTAGGTGCGATTACCATGCAGCACCCCGGGACTTCCCGCTGACAGCGGAGCGGCGTGCTGCCCGGTCTCCAAACCCTTACCGCCTGCCTCAACGCCATACATCGCGACGGAGGCATCCCCAAGGAAAGGGTGGAATAAGCCAATGGCATTAGAGCCTCCGCCGACGCAGGCAACCAAGGCGTCGGGGAGCTTGCCATTCTGAGCAAGTGATTGGGCACGCGCTTCACGACCAATGACGCTCTGAAAGTCCCTCACCAGCATCGGATACGGATGCGGGCCGGCAACCGTACCAATGATGTAAAACGTATCGTCGATATGTGTCACCCAGTCTCGCATCGCCTCGTTCATTGCGTCTTTTAAGGTGCGCGAGCCCGAAGTCACTGAAATAACCTGTGCTCCCAGCAACTTCATGCGGTAGACGTTGAGAGATTGGCGGCGAATGTCTTCTTCACCCATAAAAACATGGCACTCCAGACCCAGCCGTGCCGCCACAGTGGCGCTCGCCACACCGTGCTGCCCGGCCCCAGTCTCGGCAATCACCCGCTTTTTCCCCATGTGCTTAGCCAGAAGCGCCTGACCGATGGTGTTGTTCACCTTGTGGGCGCCCGTATGATTCAAGTCTTCTCGCTTCAGGAAGATCCGCCCGCCGCCGATATGGTCGGAGAGCCGAGACGCTTCATACAATGGCGAGGGGCGTCCGACGTAGTGCGCTAAATCCAGATCAAACTCTCGTTGGAAGTTAGCGTCGTCTTTGAGATCTGCATACAACTGCTCGAGATCAGCCAGCGCTGACATCAGGGTCTCGGCCACAAACTTGCCGCCAAATCGACCAAAACGACCGCTCGCATCTGGTACGGTCGAAAACAATTCTGGCGTTATTTCACTCGTCATAATTCATCATCTCGTTAGCTCACTCGCTGCCAATTTTGCAGCCTCAATAAATGCACGCATGCTGGCTGGGTCCTTAATGCCTTTTTCCCGCTCAACACCACTACTGACGTCGACCGCTGCAGGCTTGACCTGCCTCACTGCTACCGCAACATTGTCGGGATGAAGCCCGCCTGCGAGGATAACGCGGTCTGCAAGAGCCCGATCTACCCAGTCCCAGTCAAAGCTGCTGCCCGTTCCACCAAATTGCCCCTCGTGGCTGCTATCCAGCAACAACGCACTGGCAGCGTGGAACCGCTCAGCTTCCCTGAGTAGATTCACATCCGCGCTCATGGGTATCGCCTTCAAATAGGGCCAGCCAAACTGACCGCAGAAAGCCGGGGATTCCCTCCCGTGAAACTGCAATAGGTTCAATGGCACGGCCTCAAGTACGGCCTCGACCTCCTCCGCGCTCGGGTCCACAAACAGCCCCACCATCATGCCCAATCCGGACACCGCACCCCGGATAGCCCGAGCCTGCTCAATGGTAACGGAACGCGCACTGCCGGGATAAAAGACAACGCCGACCGCATCTGCGCCCAGCGCGAGCGCCAACGCCGCGTCTTCCTCGCGCGTGATCCCGCATATCTTTACGCGCATTGAACGCCCCCAGCCAAACCTGCAGTTTAACAGCTTCGCAAATGCTACAGGTGGCCTGTGAGCAATGTTGGTCCCTCCGGCGTATCGGGTAGCTCAAACCCGGGGGGGTAGCTCACCGCTGTAAGGTAAAGTCCGTCAGGGGGAGCGGTTTCAGCAGCGAGTGTCCGGTCCCTTTTTAAAAGCACGTTCTCGAACCATTCAACGGTTCGCAGCCCTGCGCCGACCGCGAGTAACGAGCCCACTATGTTACGCACCATATGGTGCAAAAAGGCGTTGGCGCTGATATCCACAACCACCAGCCGGCCGCGGCGTTCGACAGAGCATCGGTTTATGTTGCGATACGGGGTTTTAGCCTGGCAACTCGCTGCGCGGAATGCGCTGAAATCCTGCTCACCCAGCAAAAGGTGGCAGGCTTCGTTCATCAGATCGAGGTTCAGGGTATGCCGGTACCACGTCACCAAGCCATCGAGCGCCGCAGACTTGGTCGACGTATTGCAGATGATGTAGCGATAACACCGCTCTGTCGCACTAAAACGGGCGTGGAAATCGGCACCCACGGATGCCGCCCAGTGCACTCTGACATCATCGGGCAAGTGTCGATTCGTGCCCAGAACCCAAGCCTTGATGCTGCGTCCCGCGGGGTCATCAAAGTGAATAACCTGCGAGTACCCGTGAACGCCTGTATCGGTCCTGCCGGCGCAGGTGGTGGTAACACTCACACCTGCAACAGATGACAGCGCTTCCTCCAGTGTTTCTTGCACAGTAGCCACGTCCAGATGCGGCTGCGCCTGCCAACCGTGATACCCGCCCCCATGATATTCAATCCGAGCGGCAACCCGAGTGCCGGGTACCAATGCTTCATCAGAAAATCTCAACGGGTCACGTGACCTCGATCCGCAGAAGTAATTCTCGCGCCTGAGCTTGCTGACTGAGGTCGCCCTCCTTAATCACGCTCATCAAAACAGGTCGAGCACCCTCCTCGTCACCCATGTCGATGTAGGCTCGTGCCAGATCCAATTGACTATCCATCGGATCGGTCTCTGATCCATATATAGCAGCATGCTCTTCCCCCGCCGCTGGCTCATCTCCTGTTGCAGCATCGATAGGCGCCAAAGAAAGCCCGGACGTCGCTCCGGATACGGCAACTTCTACGCTCGTATTCTCCTCCGATAGCTCAGCCTCTGAGCGTTGCGCGTCTACCTGCTCCAATTCAGGCGCAGAGCCCGCGGCTGTAACCGAGCTGGCTCCCGCATCCACAAGCCGTTGTCTCACCTGTTCCAACAATTCGGGGGGTATACTGCGTGCCAGTTGATCTAGTAGCGCCCATGCCTCGTCGATTCGTCCTGAATCGACATAGCAATCGATCAAACGCAGCGTCACTGTCTCTGAGGCCAGACCCTCGGAGACCGCGTCATTCAGGACTTCGATCGCCTGATCAAGTCGACCATACGCAATATACACTTCGGCCTCCTCAACAAATGAAGTGGCCAGCTCGGCAGTTTTTGGCCGGGATTCAGGAATCACAGCCGTATCAGCAATATCGTCAGCCTCGCCGGTCGATGTCGAATGCCGACCGCGCCTGCCCCATATCGCCATCGCGCCAGCCACCAACAAGACAGCGGCACCAACGGACAGTGGCCAGAGCCACACCGGTGAACCGAACGGCCCGGGTAAGGCAGTCCCCTCACTGGCTACTCCTGTCCCGTCGGTAGTTTCGCTTGCTGCCTGTGCTGCCAACCTCGCCCGCAACCTTGTAAGTTCTGCATCCTGTTCAGCCAACCTCGCCTGCAGGGCCTCGATGCTGGCCTGTAATTGACCCACTGTCGTAACCAATGACGCCAATTCAGATAGCTCTGCGGCCGACGCACTCGGCGGGGCCAGTGCTTTTTCTGCGAGTTGAGCCGCCTGCGACCCCTCAGCTGGCTCAGGGTCGATATCAGTCTGAAGTCGCTCGGCAGCGAGATTCGAATCCTCATCCGCAACAAGCGTCAAACCGGGCGCGGCGGGACTGGCAGCGAGCGCCCATTCGTCATGCTGCTCAGCTACCTCATCCAATGCGGTCGCCAAACCAATGCGAATATCTGCCTCATCGGGCAACTGTAATACGTACCCGGCCTTTAACCCGTTGACATTGCCATCCTGAAACGCGGCCGGATTTGCGGCGACAATCTCCAGCATCGTCTGCTCAATAGAAACCCCGTCAACTGCCGCCTCAGAAGCAATTCGCCACAAGGTATCGGTCGTTCGAACGAGGTACCGCCCTCCGGCGGCGGGACGATCCGACGTCCCGTCTACGTAGCGGTCAATATCGTCATCGACGCCAGTATCCGTCTCGATACTCGCAAGGGCCGCAGATTCGGCCGCAAGCCCGCGTTGAGTATTCGCCACGGGATTACCTCCAGCAGGCCGCGGCGGCAAGTCAATCAACACCGTGTATTCTTTTAGCATGCGACCCTCGGGCCACCTCGCCTCTACAACGAGTTGAAGATACGGTTCGCGAAGCGGTGTCTCACTCCTCAACAACACCCGCTTACCACGGCCGTCTGACTCGATCGTAAATTCTATCTCCGACAGGTACGGATCGCGGCGTAAACCGACGCGAGAAAATTCCTCGGAGGATGCAAGGTCAATTTGCAGGTCGCGAACCGCTAGTTCGCCTGCCTCAAGCAAGACAATTTCTGCTCGCAAAGGTTCATTCAGATGGGAGCTGAGGCTGATAGCGCCCAAGCCAAGAGACCACCCTTCCGAGGGCATTGAGAGTGAGAGGGCAAAGCCCAAAATTAGACTGAATCGTTTATGCATGGGCTCGCCGCCTTTACCTTCCTATGGTGTGGCTTTGAATCAGCCCCCGCAACCTTTCCTTGGTCACTTTGCTCATGGGGCTCGAGATTACGAATCTATTAGAGATGCTGCGCCAAAAGCAGTTCCGCTATCTGGACGCTGTTCAGCGCGGCGCCTTTGCGTACGTTGTCAGCCACCACCCAAAGATTCAAGCCTCTTGGATGTGAAATATCTGCACGGATGCGGCCGACAAACACAGGATCCCGGCCCGCAGAGTCTGTCACCGGTGTTGGATAGCCTCCCGCCTCATGCCTGTCGATAACGGTTACGCCATCTGCACCCTCAAGAAGCTCCCTGGCAGCATCAGCGGTAATGGCTTCGCGGGTCTCGATGTGAACCGCTTCAGCGTGCCCAAAAAACACGGGCACCCGCACACAGGTAGGATTCACCGCAATGGCGGGGTCGTCCAGAATTTTCTGCGTTTCCCAGACCATTTTCATTTCTTCTCGGGTGTAGCCATTGTCCTGAAACTGATCAATATGGGGCAAGGCGTTAAAAGCGATTTGTCTGGGGTAGACATCGGGCTCCGCCGGCTTGCCGTTCAGCAGTCGGGCCGTCTGACCCGCGAGTTCCTCGATCGCAGCCTTGCCGGTACCACTGACTGCTTGGTAGGTCGCCACGTTAATTCGCTCAATTCCAACAGCGTCGTAGATTGGCTTGAGCGCCACCAACATGCCGATGGTGGAGCAGTTGGGGTTGGCGATGATGCCTCGATTGCCGTAGTGGCTGATCGCCTGAGGGTTGACCTCAGGGATCACTAGAGGGATGTCATCATCGCGACGGAAATGCGAGGTGTTGTCGATTACAACGCAACCCGCTGCAGCGGCAATCGGCGCGAATTCAGCGCTGATATCGCCACCCGCTGAGAAAAGCGCAATCGGCGTCTGCGAAAAATCGAACTCACTTAAATCCTGAACAACATGTCGTTTGCCACGAAACTGCACTGATTTACCCGCAGAACGGGCTGATGCCAGCGGGTACAGCGTGTCGACGGGGAAATCACGTGACTCGAGGATCTCCAACATGACCTCTCCGACAGCCCCGGTGACGCCCACTACAGCTACATTGACCTTCCTCACCGGCGCTATTCTCCCTCGTAGCTCAAAGCGGAAACGACCGCATCGCCCATAGCTCTTGTACCTATCACGGCTTCCTCCGCTTCGTTGGTAGCAATATCCCCTGTCCTTTTACCTGCCGAAAGTACATCCGCGACCGCCCTTTCAATATCGTTTGCTGCTTCCGACTCGTCGAGGGAATATCGCATTAGCATTGCGGCAGACAAAATCGTTGCCAGCGGATTGGCTTTATCCTCGCCCGCAATGTCGGGCGCTGAACCGTGCACAGGCTCGTACAGGCCGGCTGAGCTTGCGTTAAGCGAAGCCGAGGGCAACATGCCGATGGAGCCGGTGAGCATCGCGGCGGTGTCTGACAATATATCCCCGAAAAGATTCCCCGTGACGATGACGTCGAACTGCTTGGGTTCTCGCACGAGCTGCATCGCCGCGTTGTCGACATACATGTGAGACAGGGATACGTCTGGAAACTCGGGCCGCAAAGACTCCATGACCTCTCGCCACAGCATCGTGACCTCAAGCACATTCGCTTTATCGACGGAACACAAGCGACCGCCGCGCTTTCGCGCCGCCTCAAAGGCCAATCTGCCGATACGGCGGATTTCGTTTTCGTCATAGCGGTCGGTGTTGATGCCTTCTCGAACTCCGTCCTCTCGAACTGAAATGCCCCGCGGTTCACCGAAGTAAATCCCGCCCGTCAGCTCTCTGACGATGAGCACATCAAGCCCTGCTACTCGCTCCGCGCGCAGACTTGAAGCACCGGCCAATTCAGGGAATAAGAGCGCTGGCCGAAGGTTGCAGAAAAGATCCAGATCCGCCCTGATCGCCAACAAGCCCCGCTCGGGCCGCTGAGCTGCCGGGAGACTGTCCCACTGTGGACCACCCACTGCCCCAAGCAGTATCGCATCTGCTTCTCTCGCTGCAGCTCGAGTGGAAGCCGGGTAAGCGGTGCCCTCAACGTCTATTGCTGCGCCGCCGAGATTAGCCTCCCGGAACTCGAGTTGCAGCGCGTAACGCTTTCCCACTACCTCAAGAACTTTCTTCGCCTCTCGAACGACCTCTGGGCCTATGCCATCGCCGGGCAACAGCAGAATCCGACGTTTCACAAACGAATATCCTGAAACAGCCAGGGAAAACGCTCTTCATGCCGTTGCTCAAAGGATTTGATCGCGCTCGCACTCTCGAGGGTGATCCCGATGTCATCAAGTCCCTTCATCAGGCAATCGCGTCGAAAAGCATCGATCTCAAAACTCCAGACCGCGCCATCTGGCAGGGTGATCGAGCAGGTCTCCAGATCGATCTGGAGACGGTACCCTTCGTGAGCGTAAGTCGCCTCAAAAAGCAGGTCCACCTCTGAGGCCGACAGCGTGATAGGCAAAATCCCGTTCTTCAGCGCATTAGACCGGAAGATGTCAGCGAAGCTCGGCGCAATGACAGCACGAAAGCCATAGTCTTCCATTGCCCACGCAGCGTGCTCTCTACTCGAACCACAACCGAAATTTTCCCTTGCCAGCAAGATCGAGGCACCCTGATATCGGGCAAAGTTAAGCGGGAAGTCTGGATTGAGCGGACGCTGACTGTTATCCGCGTCAGGCTCACCCACATCGAGATAACGCAGCTCGTCAAACAGATTGGGGCCAAATCCAGATCTGCGAATGGATTTCAGAAATTGCTTCGGCACCATGAGATCGGTATCCACGTTAGCCCTGTCCATTGGCGCAACGAGTCCGTCAAGCTGGGTAAATGGCTTCATCACTGAGACTCCCCAAACATTGCGTCATCAACCGCCACAAAATGCCCCGCCACGGCCGCGGCGGCCGCCATCGCGGGGCTGACAAGATGGGTTCTACCGCCAGCGCCCTGGCGGCCCTCAAAATTACGATTCGAAGTGCTCGCGCAACGCTCACCAGGCAACAAGCGGTCAGCATTCATTGCAAGGCACATGGAGCAGCCGGGATCTCGCCACTCCATCCCTGCGTCGAGAAAAATCTTGTCCAAGCCTTCGGATTCCGCCTGGGCCTTGACCAGACCCGAACCGGGAACCACCAAGGCCTTGCGGATTGTCGCGGCAATTCGTCGACCTTTGAGCACAGCAGCGGCGGCTCTGAGATCCTCAATCCGAGAGTTGGTACATGAACCAATGAAGATCGCGTCAGGCTTGATATCGGTAATGGCCATACCTTGCTCAAGCCCCATATATTCCAGCGCGCGACTCAGGCCCTGCCGACTGGTCTCGTCCTGCATATCGTCGAGTTTGGGGACACAGCTTTCGACTGAGGCAACCATCTCAGGGGACGTTCCCCATGTGACGTGAGGCGATATTGCCTCCCCGTCCAATATCAAAGTTCGGTCAAAGACAGCCGCCTCGTCAGAGCGAAGAGTGCGCCACCATGCCTCTGCCTGATCCCAGAGGTCCCCTTTGGGAGCCAGCGGTTTGTTATGAAAGTATTCCAAAGTGACATCGTCAACGCCCACCAGCCCGCACCGTGCACCCGCTTCGATCGCCATGTTGCAGAGGGTCATGCGGCCCTCCATAGTGAGCGCCTCAACGGCAGTTCCACAGAATTCGATTGCGTAGCCTGTACCGCCTGCAGTGCCGATCTCGCCGATTACCGCGAGCGCGATATCTTTAGCAGTGACTCCCTCGCGAAGCACGCCCGTCACTTCAACGCGAAAATTCTTCATCTTGCGCTGAATGAGGCACTGCGTCGCCAGCACGTGCTCAACCTCTGATGTGCCGATTCCATGCGCTAAGGCACCGGCAGCACCATGTGTGGAGGTATGGGAGTCACCACAGACGACAGTCATCCCCGGCAAGACCGCACCCTGCTCTGGCCCCATCACGTGCACAATCCCCTGCCGCGGATCATTCAGAGGAATCTCCGGGACGTTAAACGCTTCGCAATTATCATCGAGCGTCTGTAGTTGCAGTCGCGACACCGCGTCGGGTAGCGCGGCAAGGCCGCCTTGCCGTTCCGATGCCAGCGTCGAGACATTATGGTCGGGCACCGCCAGGTTCGCGCTCCGACGCCACAGCGGGCGCCCCGCCAAGACAAGTCCCTCGAAAGCTTGAGGAGACGTGACCTCGTGCAACAGGTGGCGATCAATATAGATCAGTGCGGTACCGTCTTCCCGCTGCTCAACCAAATGCGCGTCCCACAATTTGTCGTAGAGGGTTTGTGCCATGCCCTTGTAGTTCCTGTTGTCACAGAGAGGGGTTTATTACGCGAGCATCACAGCTATAGCTGCCCGGTACACCCCTCGAAAAGGCGCGGAGTATAGCACCGAAGATAAGGCGGCAACCGCCGCAGTATGCGAGCGACAGTCTAATTCACGCGTAATGCGTCAGGCGCCAGCAAGCATGTATCCGCTGATTTCGTTCGAAGTCTGGAGGAATGGAGGCTCGACTCACATCTGTGACATGCCAGCGCTGTTGGACCCTATCGTCGAGCTTAAAGCGCCGTCGGTTGGTTGAAAAATACAGGACGCCGCCAGCACTCAGGCGAGCCATTGCGAGCGTCAGCAACTGCATCTGGTCCGCCTGCACATCAAAATCGGATTGACCCTTGGAGTTCGAGAAGGATGGTGGATCCAGCATGATGACGTCATATAGACGAGTCTCGGTCTCAAGCCACGTTCTCACGTCAGAACGGACACTGCGGTGCTGTCGCTCTGAAAAGCCATTGAGCGCGAGGTTTGCCTTGAACCATTCGAGGTAGGTGCCGGAAGCATCAACACTGGTACTGGTTTTTGCGCCACCCGCAGCCGCATGAAGCGTGGCAACGCCTGTGTAACTGAAAAGGTTTAAAAAGTGCCCTCCCCGAGCCTCCTCAGCAATCCAGCAACGTAACGGCCGATGATCCAGAAACAGGCCGGTATCGAGGTAGTCGTGGAGATTGACCAGCACTTTGATGCGCCCTTCGTGGACAACGAGACGTTCAGAGGCGTGGCCCAGCCGCTGGTATTGATCAGCACCACGTTGTCGCTGGCGCCGCTTCACCGCAATGCTTTGCGATGCAGGTATGTCCATCACAACCCGCGTCGCTTCGATTAACTCGTCGAGTCGACGGGCCGCTTTCTCGGCCGCGATCTCCTTGGGCGGCGCATACTCCGCCACGTGTATTTGATCTTCGTAAACGTCTACCGCGGCCGCGTACTCCGGAATATCGGCATCATAGAGACGAAAACAGGTTGCTCCCTCTCGCTCGAGCCATGGCCGAAGGCGGCGAAGATTCTTGCGCAGACGATTGGCAACCATTTTTTCGCCTTCGGTGACAACTTTTTGGCCAGTCGATTCAATGCTCGTGGCTGGCGGCTGATCAAGCGGCCGAAAGTGGTTTGTCTCATGAAGATCAAACTGCAGGCAGTGCAATTCCAACCGGCCATTATGAAATCGGTGTCGATGAGACGCTTGTAATCCCACCGCTTTTCCCAGCGAGAGATCGGAGGTAAGAATCAGGCTCTGCCATCCATCGAATTCTCGTTTCATGACCTCGCCAAGGGCGTTGTAAAGCCGCGGCAGGTGACTGACGTCGCCCATGCGCTCACCCCATGGAGGATTAACCGCCAGCAGTCCGCTGGACAGTGCTCGGTGAGTGGGCCGCTTCAGAGACGCCAGATCTTTGCAACGAATCCTCACAACCTGCTCAAGGCCCAGTCTCTGGATGTTATGTTGCGAGCGACGGACCGCCTGTATATCGCCGTCGTAACCACGGATTTCGACGGAAGTTCCAGCGCCCGCCCTCGCCCGCTCATTGGCCTCCGAAAAAATCGCACGCCACTGACCTTCATCATGCCCACCCCATCCATTAAAACCGAAGCGCTCTCTGGTCAGCCCCGGAGCTCGGTCGAGCGCCATGAGCGCGCCCTCTAGTAGCAGCGTGGATGAACCGCACATGGGATCGATTAGTGCCTGGTCCTGAGCGCGTTCGGACGACCAACCCGCAGCCCACAGCGCTGCCGCCGCGATATTTTCCTTGAGAGGCGCCAGCCCACCATCAAGACGATATCCGCGACGATGCAAGCTGTCTCCACTGAGATCGATGGCGAGACTGAGCGCGCCTTTGTGAAGGCGCGCGTGAACTCTCACATCGGGTGCCTTGAGATCGACTGTTGGCCTGCTCAATCCTTTTGTTCGGAATTGATCAACAATGGCGTCCTTCAGGCGCTGAGCCCCGAACTGCTCATTACGGACCCCGCTGCTGCGTCCGGAAAAGTCCACTGCGAGCGAACCGCTTGGGGGAATGTGGGCACCCCAATCGACCCCCGAAGCCGCCTCATACAGAGAATCCGCCGAATCAGCCTGCGTAGTGCCTAACTGCAGCAAGACACGGTTGGCAAGGCGACTCCACAGACAGACCCGATAAGCCAGACTCAGGCCACCCTCGAAGCTAACGCCGGCAGGCATTTCGACCACCGCTTCCGCGCCCAGCTGCGCGAGTTCCTGAGCCAGATAAATGCCAACACCGGTAGGACAGGTGGCCAGATAACGGTGCCTCACCATGATGCTGGCGGTTGCTCCAAAGCGTATATTTCCCGCAGTAGCCCGCGCCACTGGTCATACTGGGAGGAAAGCGTGCCCTCTAGGCGAACCACCTGATCTTCCGTTCTGAGCACCGTGGGTTCACTCTCATTGTCGAGCGCCTGTGCCAACTCGAAGAACGCTTGCTCCTGAATACGAAACGAACGATACGCAGCATATTGAGCATGCATCCTGGAGAACTGGCTGTCACTGGCTTTGGCTTCTCGCATGGCAGCGCGCTGTTCATACTGAGCCAACCATTCCGCCTGCTCCAACGTTGCCTGACGCCACATCTCGTAGGTGGGCCCTACCTGTTCTGCCATCAGCGCGTACTGCTCGTCGATGGTATCGCAAAACAGGTACTCCTGATTTCGAACTCGCTCTACTCTCGCCACCATCGGGTCATCATTAGCGGGCAATCTGTTTAACTGCCACCCCTCTGCAGAGCGAGACACCATGCCGGAGAAAGCACTGGGCACCAATGATTCCGCATAGACAATGTCCGCGGCCGCAATCAGGCGCTCTCGAGTCTCAGGCGCCGTTTGAAGCCAGATCCTCCCGATCTCGTTACTCAACCCATTAAAAATCTCAGCCGAGCTGTAAGTGACTTGGTCAGTGAGGGTGGCGCGATGCGCAATGGTTGTCTCCAGCCACACCCCCCCGAGTGAGTCACGGACCTGCACCGCCAGCAGCAAATCTCTGCCGTCGGACTGAAGAATGCTCGTGTGTACCGCAACAGCGGTCAATGCGGACGCCTCGGGGACGAGACGAATCGCACCCCAGTGATTACTGCTGACCAGCACCTCTTTCAAATCCCTCGCCAACAGCACTGCCTCGAGGCGACGCACGGCAGCCATCGGTGTGTCATCCGCAGCCGCAACCCCCGCATCGAATAACACGACGCCTATGTCCAGAAACGGCGTGGTGGGCTCCGCTGCGATGATCAATGGTTCAATTACCACCCAATCGGGTTCCGGAATTGTTGGCTCGGGCGGTTCGGGGGGCAAACCGGATGGCGCGGTACACCCGCAGAGGAGACTCAAGGTCAGGCAGTGTGCGCGAGCCACATGTCGTAGCCTGCTCTTTGACGAGCGGCGGGATAGCACTGACAGCGGCAGTTTAATGGTCATGGGGTAGATCACTGTTCTCGGTGGTACAGACGCGTCCGCGACTCAAGGTCTCGGTACAACTGAACCCTCTGGTCGACGGGTCATATCGCGAATAGATTCGGACAACCTCGAGATCCCGGTTAACGCCCGGCGCAGCGAGCACCGTTCGCTGGGCGAGCGATCGTGAGTCCTCAGATACCGAGAAACGATGCTCAATCGACAGCCCATCCGGGAGGCGCACCGAGAAGTGCCACTGCTGTCCATCCCACCAGCACCGCTCAGCGCCAAGCAGGCTATGAACCACCTGAACCTCGTCGAGGTCACAGCTCAGCGCAAAATTATTTGCTCGCTCAACGCGGAGTATGTGGGGGTCCTGCTCGATTTCCAATAAATCTGAATCCGTCACCAGCTCGGCCATCTTCGCCAAGGCGATCAATGTATCGAGATCACCAAGCGGCATACCCTGAGGGCTCGCCCCGCGCTCGACCGCCTCCTGCCTTCGGCGAATCTCCCGCTGGACCTCGCGGAAAGACGCATTGATTTGTGTCTGCACAGTATCACTGCGCGCATAGTCCACCTCCCAGTGACCACCTAATTCAGCCACCGGTCCAACAACGGGCAGTTCGATCGGTGTCTCGCTGGCACAGCCATAACCGAAGGTCGTCACCAATGCGCAGAGCGCGCTTATACGAATAGAACGTGCAAACGGACGTCCGACACCGGCGTGGGCCTCGCGTGCACGAACGAGTAGACGCTTGCCAGGCGGGAAGGGTTTCTGCACGCACTGAAAAATCACTCGTAAACCGCTCTATCCGGGAGGGGGTTGAACGACGACGTTAGACGCTCTCGCTGGGCACCGCTGCCACCTCAGCTCGCGCTTCCCCAGATATTGAAGCCTGCGATACGCGGCGTGCCCGGCAGGTACATTTCATCAAGCGACTCGATGGAGAATCCCGATTCTGCTATCCATTTTTTAATAGGCCGGTTGAGATTGCAGCCGCCCATCAGCTTGCGCCAGAGAGGATTAATGCGAGTCTGCCATGCTGCCACCGAGGGGTCTGGTGCTTCCCCATGCTCGCAGAATAACAATCGACCCGTCGGCTTGAGCACTCGTCGGATTTCATTAAGGGCGGCTTTTGCGTCAGGGATCGTACACAGGCTGTAGGTCATCA
Source organism: Halieaceae bacterium (assembly GCA_011523115.1). Classification (GTDB taxonomy): domain Bacteria; phylum Pseudomonadota; class Gammaproteobacteria; order Pseudomonadales; family Halieaceae; genus Luminiphilus. Next base: position 29,871 of record WTHO01000132.1, read on the forward strand.
CTACCGTATCAAAGTCACCATCGGGTAATGGCATTTCCTCAGCCGACCCTTCAATAAAGGTGAGGGGAACACCGAGCTCAGCCGCTCGCGGCTGGGCGAGTTTCCAACTGGTCGAGCAGGGATCGATGCCCACAATTCCCTGAATTTGCTCCGGTCTGTAATACGGCAGGTTATGTCCCGCACCCATACCGATTTCCAGTACTCGACCAGCGGCCTTCGGCACGATCTTCTCGCGCTGTTTCAAAATGGGCTTCGTGCCGCAGGCACAGGTGACGAGTCTTGGCACCACCGAATCAGAATAAAAACCCATATATGAACTCCATGCCATGAACAACCGAGTGTACACCGCTATCTGCCAAGGTTTTCTCGTGCGGGTCAAGCACCGTGACCGGCACGAATGCTATTGGTCTTCCGGCACACCGCCCTGCACTGCCCGGGCGGCGGCTGCGCGCGCCTCCAAAGCCTCAGTCAACGCGTGCTCCCCGGTGACAGAGTCCTCAAGCAATGGCTCCGCCCTGTAGGCGTCGGGATCGATCCGCCGCATTTCAGCTTCTATCCACTCCGAAACTTTGTCCATCAAGTCCGCCGAGCTCTCACCAGACACCGGCGCGATAGGCTCTCCGATCGAAACGGCGATGGTGCCGGGTATAAAAGTGAAGCTTTTTCGAGGCCAACATCGGCCTGAAGCCACTGCGATGGGGACGATCCGGGCATTGGTCGCGATGGCCAGCCGGGCAGCACCGGTTTTGTAGGCGCCACTGGCCCCGCGCTCGGACCGCGTGCCCTCAGGAAACATGATCACCCACTTGCCGCGGTCCATGAGCTTTTCTCCCAGCACGGCAACCTTGCTCCATGCCTCTCCCCGAGCGCTGCGGTCTATGTGAATCATATTCAGACACGCCATGGCCCAGCCAAAGAAAGGAATGAAGAGCAGCTCTCTCTTGAAGACGTATGCCAGAGGATGCGGCATTCGACTGGCAAGGAAAAAGGTCTCCCAGGTGGATTGGTGCTTTGGGCAGAGAATGATGCGTTGATTGTCCTCCGAGTCAGGCAACCACCCTTCTCCCGCAACCGCGTAATCGACTCTACCGACCAGTTTCACCGCTTGCACCGCACCCCTAAGCCACGGTCTGGCCAGATACCACCATCTGGCGTCAGCACTGGTGAAGGGCGTGGTGAGGATAATCAGCGTTGCCATGGGGACCACGGTGACCGCCATCCAAAGGAACACCAATCCTGATCGGACAAAGCCCATCAGATGCCGCCCGACGTCTGTTGCTGGAGATCGCAATGCACTGTGGGCATAGCAAACCGTACCGTTGGCCTTTTGAGGTTCGGCATTAAACCAGAAACAGACGAGCACAGTCAGTCCAATCCTTTCACCAGCAAGCTGCCAACCATATAATTGAGGCCAGCGAGGACGCTCTGTGAAAAAACCACCCTCAAAAAACGACCTGCGTGAGCGTTTGCAACGGCAAACCGCGGCTTTCTTATCCTCTGGCGGCAAGGTTGAAGAGCTAAAGGTGGGCGAGAGTGCCTACGACCGAGGAGAAATACCCCCTTCTCCACCTCTTTTCGAGGCGCGGCAACCTGCCTCCAGAACGCCACTGACAGACGTTATCGCCGCGCTCGATGCGCGCCGCGAGGCGAAGCGCACTCGGACCAAAGTCGTCAGGCGTCGCACCCCCAAGAGACGACGTCAGGTCGTTTACGATGACTTTGGGGAGCCGCTACGCGTCGTTTGGGTTGAGGAATGACTCGACGGGCTACGAACTAAACCCCACCAGATAAGCGGCGCCCACACTCAACATTACCTAAACTGCGCGGCGAAACGCCGCGTATCACCCTCGACACTTTGTGAGCACTCAACATGATCGCCCTCGAGGAAACGATTGAGGTCTCGAGACCCGTCGAGCACTGTTTTCGCTACATCTCAGATTTCCGCACAACCCTCGAGTGGGACCCCACAGTCCTTGAGGCTGACAAAACGACCGACGGAAGTATCGATGTCGGGACCCGATTCGCGCTGCGTTGCAAAGCGGGGCCCGTTACCGTGTCTCTGGAATATGTCATCGAAGAACTCACGCCGTTCCACTGCATTGTGCTGTCGGGTAAGGGTCGTTTCTTTGACGTGCGCGATATTATCACCCTCGAGGATATGGGCCGCGGGGTCACGCGTATCACCTATATCGCCCAATTTAGCTACCGGTTTGGCCTTGAGCATTTAGCTCGACAACAGACGGCGGGGCTCAAGAAAATGGGGCGCGCCAGTGTTCAGGGGTTGGCTCGGGCGCTGGCTGACGACAACCCCACCCCCACCGCATCGCGCGATACGGCAAAACGTGACGAGCACCTACCCGGGGCACTGAGCTGCTTTACGCGTTTCGGATACCGAAGAGGACGGTCTCGCTGGGCGCCAATGAGCACTGACATGACGGGGAAGCATGTCGTGTTGACGGGCGCCAACTCCGGGCTGGGGGCCGCGGCCGCTGTGTCACTACTCGAGGCAGGTGCCACGTTGACAGTCGTGATCCGGAATCCGGCAAATACCGATGCAATGCAAGCACACTTCACTCGCACAGCCGGCCGCCCGGCAGATTTCGTGGAGCTCGCGGATCTGAGCTTACTATCAGACGTCAACGAATTATCCGATCGATTACTCGCCGAAGATCGCCCGATCGATGTACTGATCAATAACGCGGGAGCCCTGTTCAACGATTTCGCCGTGACTTCAGAAGGCATTGAGCAAAGCGTTGCGCTGTTACTGTTGTCGCCCTGGCGAATGACCGAGCGGTTACTGCCCCTACTTGAACATCATGACAGCCCGGCGCGGGTCATCAACGTTGTCTCAGGGGGTATGTATACGCAGCGTCTTGATTGTGATCACCTCATCATGCCTGAAGGTACGTATAACGGCGCTATCGCCTACGCCCGAGCGAAACGGGCGCTGACGGTCTTGACTGAACTCTGGGCTGAGGAGTGGCAAACAAAGCGTGTTGTGGTCAACAGCATGCACCCGGGCTGGGCAGATACCCCGGGGGTGCAATCTGCGCTGCCGGGTTTTAGACGCATCACCCAGACTGTACTGAGGTCCTCTGAAGAAGGTGCAGATACCATCGTGTGGTTGGCGCGGGCGCGTGAAGCTGCCGACATCAGTGGCAAGCTGTTTTTGGATCGAGAGCCACGCACCACCCATCTTCGCAAAAGCACCAAGGAACCCCCTGGCGCTCGGGCGAATCTCTTACCCTGGTTACGTGCCACTTATGCGGCACTGTCAATCGAGGGCAACAGTTGAGCGGGAGATCACCAAACGTTAGTGTTCGGTATCTTTGCCATCGGATACCACACCATGAACCCCGCGCTTGAACCCTTCACACCGACTTTTGATCACGCACTGATTGAATCTACCCGCGAGCGTCTGGCCAAGACTCGATTTCCCGAGGCCGAAACGGTTGAGGATTGGCAGCAAGGTGTTCCGCTGCATTATTGTCAGGAGTTGGTGCGCTACTGGTCAGAGGATTACGACTGGCAACGCGTTCCAAACCAACTCTCGCGTTATGAGAACTTCATGACCGAGGTCGACGGGATTGGCATCCACTGCCTTCACGTTCGCAGTCCACACAGCCAGGCTCAACCCTTAGTCATTACCCATGGCTGGCCCGGGTCAGTGCTGGAGTTTCTCAATATTATTGAGCCGCTGACTAACCCCACCGAATATGGGGGGACTCCCGCGGACGCCTTTCACCTTGTCATACCCAGCCTCCCCGGCTTCGGCTTCTCCGGCAAGCCAACCGCAGCCGGTTGCGGTGTCGAGCGGATCGCCGCGATGTGGGATGAACTGATGTTGCGGTTTGGATATAACACCTACATCGCTCAAGGCGGCGACTGGGGATCTTTGGTGACCCATGCTCTGCTACTGCATGCGGGTACCCACTGCTTGGCTGGTCACATTAATTTGCCAATGGTCATACCCGACGATCACACCATGACATCCGATGACCCGGTGGAGCGGGCCAGCCTCGCCGCCGCAATGCATTATCAGGAACATGAGTCCGGCTACTCCAAGCAACAAAGCACCCGACCCCAGACACTCGCCTACGCACTGGCGGACTCTCCCGTCGGCCAGATGAGCTGGATTATCGAAAAGTATGCGCAGTGGACGGATTGCGAGGAGAGTGGTGCACGACACCCCGAGAATGCGATTCAGCGAGACGTGTTGCTGGATATCGTCACCCACTATTGGATGACGAATACCGCGGGCAGCAGTGCCCGGCTTTATTGGGAGAGCTTTAACCAACCAGACTATCGCCCCATTGAGGCGCCCATCGGTCTCTCTCTGTTTCCAAAGGAGTTATTCCTTTGTAGCGAGCGTTTGGCAAAAACTCGTTACCCGCAGTTGATGATGTTCAATAATGCCCACCAGCGCGGCGGTCACTTTGCATCGCTCGAGCAGCCCGAAGCGCTCGTTGGAGACATTCGTGAATGGCACTCCGCATTGCAGTCATCGGAGAAAGCTGGGTGACGGCGGCTTTAGATCCTTACAAACCCGACTCCACAGAGGCCACTTACTGGCATGCACGCCACAAGCTTACGGCGGCCGCGCGAGTGCTCAACGAGAAGTTGGTAAGCTCTGACATCACGCCCGAGCTCGCGACAGAACTCACCCTGCAAATTGAGCAGATCACCACTCAGCTGAGCGCTGCAAAACAAATTGAAGGGTTGGTGGACATGAGCAGGCAACCCAACAGAGGCACCGTCGACAATATCATGGGCGAATTGGTCGCGATCGCTGGCCGCAGTCATCCCTGTGCTCCAACGCTCAGTTGGGCGGAGGAAGGCAATCGTATTCATGGGACAGTGACCTTCGGCCAAGCCTTTGAGGGGCCGCCCGGGCACACGCACGGCGGCTGGGTAGCGGGAATATTGGATCATTTAATGGGCATGACACACGTCCGAATGGGGCATCCAGGCATGACCGGCGGGCTTTCTATTCGCTACCTTAAGCCCACCCCTTTAAACAAAACCATCCACGTTAGCGCTGAGGCAATGGAACTTGATGACCGTCGTACCGAAGTCCGTGCCACCATGCAGTGCGACGAGGTGACAACGGCAACTGCCGAGGCCATATTCGTACGTGTTGATAGCGCCAGATTTGGTTTCGATTCGGGCTAAGACAACTCAAAGACGCTTGTATACCGTCGTGCCATCGATAATGGTCCGATCCACTCTGATTGTACGAATGTTATCCGCAGTGAGTGGGTTATCAGAAAGCACCACAAGATCAGCCCGCTTACCGGGCACGATCGAGCCTACCTGCTCGTCCATAAACACCTGCCAAGCAGCATCAATAGTCACTGCCCGAAGTGCCGGCATTCGACCTATCCTCTGAGCAGGGCCAATCACCGCGCCGCTGGTGCTTTGGCGTTCTACCTGGCTCCACACTGCCTGCAATGGCAGCATGGGCGTGACGGGCGTATCGAGGTGTGAGCTAAACCTGACGCCGGCATCCAATGCCCAACGCGCCGGGCTCATATTCGCCGCCCGTTCAGGACCCATGAATATCGAGGCGTGTCGATCTCCCCAGTAGAAGGTGTGGGCAGAAAAGAAACTGGGAGTGACCCCTAATCGCGCCATTCGATCTATCTGATCTTTGCGGGTCATCTGCGCATGAATGATCAGAGGCCTCGCGCCCGGCCACGGATGTGCATCCATAGCCGCCTCTATCGCATCGAGGCCGTCATCGATCGAAGCGTCACCGTTGCAATGAATAGCGACAGGGATGCGGCGCTCATAGAGGCCCGCTACTTGCCGAAAAAGTGCCTCGCGGGAGACCGACGGATAACCACGATAAGTACTGTCCCCTTTGAACGGGACGTAATAGGGCTCTGTCAAATACCCGGTGTAGCCCTGAATGCTGCCATCGGCAATGATCTTAACCCGCGGCACACTCAATCGCGCCTCAGCAAAGTCATCGAGAGCGACTTGACCCGATAACAAGCTCTCACCGACTTCCTCAAAGAGCGGAAAGAGCGCCACACGAAGCGGTAGCTGATTGAGTCGGCTCATAAGCCCAAGAAAACTAGCGAGGGAGGACGGCATACCGCCTGCAGACGCCGTCGTCACTCCCACGGACAAGTATTCTTCCGTCGCCTGCGTCGTCATTCGCACGGTGTTTGCCAGGCCAATATCAAGGGTGTGATCCCAGACGGCTCGAGCAGCCGTCTCTTCCAGCACACCATTGGGACGCCTCCCATCCGCCGACGCAGGATCCCTGACGATGACGCCGCCCTCGGGATCGGGCGTCGATTCGTCTATACCGAGCGCCGCCAAGGCCGCTGAATTGACAGCCGCAAGGTGACCAGAAACGTGGGTGATGGCAACGGGCCGATCGTCCGAGACGCGATCCAAATCATCTCTGGTAGGGTGTCGCCGCTCTGCCATCAGCGTGTCGTCATACCCGTGACCGACGATCCACCCGTCGGGTTGGTCACGCGAGAAAGCCTGTAGCCGACTTATCAATTGCGCGATGGAATCAATGTCACCGATCGGCGGACTGTTGAGATCCGCGGAAAATACGGTCTGCCCTGAGCCCGGGAAATGTCCGTGGGCATCTACAAAGCCCGGCATCAAGGTGCGACCGCGTAAATCGATGGTCAACGTTTGCTCGTCTACCATGGACAAAAGATCTTCAGATCGGCCAACCGCCTCAATAACGCCATCACGGACACTGACCGCTTGAGCCACTGTGTCGACGGGATCCATGGTCAAGACCACACCGTTGAAGTAAATCTCATGGGCGGGCGGCGTGGGGGGCCGCGTAACGATAGCCACCAAGACCAGTACCCCACCCAGCAGTGCTGAAGTCACCAATAATGCGACTCGCCAAGTCATAATGATCCTCTCACAGAGCTTCTTATCAGGATTCCTGCTTAATAGTGGGGAGGCGGCGGCTCTTGCTCGCCCGGCGTGATGGCATCCAAGCGAGTAGCCTGCTCACGAAGCCGGATCCGCAGGGCTTCCAGCTCCTGCTGCAGCTGGAGCATATGCTGCTGCTGCGTAGCCAAGGCAGCATCCAGAGCGCGAACAGTGTCTTCCACAAACGCCAGTTTCGTTTCCAATTCCGCAGTATCGCTCATCAAGAGTTCTTCGTTATGGCCGCGCCGGACGGGTGCTAGTATACGCCGCTCTAACGACTCAGGGAGCGCCACAGATGAGCAAAAGGCGCGGCTCACACGCGGTCTACAGCACAGAGCTCGGCCGTCTCTGCCCGCAGTGCCAGAGAGCGATAGCAGCCTGCGTCTGCGGAACAGACAGACCTGCCGGCGCCGGCGACGGGGTGGTGCGCATTCGCAGAGAATCCAAGGGTCGAGGCGGGAAAGCCGTAACGGTGATTGAGGGCATTCCCGAACACCCCGACAAGCTTAAGGTGATCTGTAAGCAGCTCAAGCAGCGCTGTGGTGTCGGCGGAGCCGTCAAGGATTTACAGCTGGAAATTCAGGGAGATCAGCGATCTATCTGCAAACAGCAACTTGAGACCATGGGTTACCGGGTCAAATTATCAGGCGGCTAAATCTGACATTACGAGCAACGTCTTCTGTCCGGTCTTGCGCAGACCATACTGTTGAGCTGCCTCGACCGTGATCGCCTCGGGCAGGGAAATCCTAGAGGAATAGTGACTCGCAAACGTCGTGCTGATTTCATTGCGAACCCGCTGTCGCATTCGCTCCACGCGCTCAGGCCCTGCCCGATTCATGAAAGGCGTCAGTAACCAACCACTGACCGACCATACCCAGCCATACCCTCTGGTTAGCTCGGTGGCGCTCAGATCCAGCTGTCCATATATATAGGCCTGCTTGGGTTCCTCAGAGCCGTACCGCGACCAGGGTCCTCGCTGCGCCGCCGCGATCTCCATGGCAGTCAGGATTCGATTGACGCCTCTGCCGCCACCAATGGCATCAAAAGCCAATGTCGCACCGGTCACCGTCAGTGCCTCAATCAGCTCTTTCATATAGTGCTCACGCTGACTGTTCAGCACCCACTCGGCTCCCATTGATTTAAGCAGTTCCACCTGCTCCTCTGAGCGGACAATGTTGACCAGTGGGATACTGTCAGCAGCACAGAGGCGCTGTAGCATTTGACCGAGATTCGACGCTGCTGCGGTATGCACTATCGCCTTCTGGCCCTCAATATCCCGCGTTTCCAAAAAGCCCAGCGCGGTCATCGGGTTGACAAAACAGGATGCGGCCTGCTCGGCCGAGACGGAATCGTCAAACGCCATGCATTGTTGCGCCGGGAGGCAGCGATACCCTGCGTACATCTCGCCGCCAAACATACCAACGCGCCGCCCTAATAGCGCTTGAGCCTCAGCACTGGCGCCCGCGCCGATCACCCGTCCACTCCCCTCATTACCGACGGGCATCCAATGCCCTATGCGCGGCGCCATCGCCCGCATTGCAGCGGGTGGAACGTCGAGGATCAGTGCAGGTTGGCCGTCCCTTTCCGCAGCGCGCGCGCTGGACAAATCCGCCGCCCCGAACATCAATCCGAGATCTGAGGGATTAATTGGGGCCGCGTCAATCGCAACCACCACCTGATCAGCTTCAGGTTCGGGCACCGTAATCTCAACCAAGGCACATTCGACCGTGGCATTCTCATGAACGCAGGACTGCATCTGCAGTGTTTTCATTCGCTATGCTCCACTAATGAGGGGAGATGTGATGACACCCGCCGCTACCTTGCCATACTAATACTGCACGGCGGCTTCTTCTTCGCGGAGTATCGTAGCTGACTTCCCAGATCGGATCCGGTAAATCACTTCGTAAGCCAGCACGGCCTGCACATACTCGCGCGTCTCGCTGAAGGGGATAGCGTCCACCCATTGATCAACTGACATTGCTCCGTCGCTCCAGCGCGCCACGCGGCTAGGTCCCGCGTTATAGGCAGCAAGCGCCTTGATGCGGTTTCCCTCGTACCGTGTCATCAACTGAGCGTAATAAGTGCTGCCGAGCGAAATATTAACCTCCGGCTGATACAGCGAGCTCGCGCCGCGGTAGGTTTCGCCTCGCGCCTTCGCTACGCTGCGTGCCGTGGCCGGCATGACCTGCATCAAACCTCTAGCCCCGACTTTAGATCGAGCAAGCGCAAATAACCCACTCTCTCGTCGAGCAATAGCCAGCAAACTGTAGGGTTCCTGATCCATCTCCTCAGCGACACGTTGAAACGTTGGCCAATATCTGACGGGAAAGCGAAGATCGAGGCGATCCCAATCAGATGCGGCATTAGCCGAATCGGTCGCGAGGTCGGACCATCCTCTGCTCAATGCAATGTCACCGAGGGCGGACCTTCGATCACGGGGCAATTGATTCAGCGTATGTCGCCATTGCTCCTTCGCTTCTCTGCTGTCTCCCAACGCCAAAAGCTCCTGCGCGCGCTGCACTCCCAGTCGGGTCGGCTTGCCCAAGGGGGTTAACTCTCCTTGTGGGGAAATCTCATTCAGTGTGTAGGCGCTACCGACCCGATCAGCAGCCAGAAATCCATGAAAACTCCTGCTTTGCGCCAAACTCGCCCATAGCGAATCACCCCCGGCCAGGCCCAATTCGTCTCGACTCCGGGCCACCCAATAGCGCCAACGGTCTGTCGACTGATTCTGCTTGCTTAGCCACGACACCCCGGACAGGATGTCCCTCCACCGCCCCTCCGCAATAGCGTTGCGTAACCAGATGATCGTCAGCTCATCGTCATTTAACGACTGTATCTGCGCGTCGACCCAGTCAGGCGGCGCGGGCGCACGTTCCGCGAATAAACTGTGTCTAACGATGGCAAGTCTGATTTTCCGCCAGCGGCCCTCAGCAGCTTCCATTTCACTCTTCACGCCGATCATCGCTTGGTAAGCACGGCTCGGATTCAATTGGGCAAGACGCCCAATACCCATCATCACGATATCGGCATGTCGCTCAGTAAAGGGATGA
>WTHO01000161.1 GCA_011523115.1 Halieaceae bacterium
GTGGTGCAACGATCGGTAAAAATCTTGTGGCGATGGATCTGCAGGAGGGCGAACACCTGTAACCTCGCCGTCATTCTCCTTTCCTGAGAAGTCAATCTGAGATCAGAGGTTCCACAGTGCCCAGCAACTGGAGAAAGATACCGTCCGGATCCTCAAAAACAGCAATGCCCATCGTCGACCGATCACCGTCACAGCAGCGCACGATAGGCGACACAAAGGGCACGCCAGCCGCGGCCAATTTCGCCACGTCTCCCTCAATATCTGAAGACGCATAGTTCACTCTCTGGATACCCGCATGATTAATCGGCAGGGGGTGCGGCGGCGTTGGGTCAAAGGGCGCGGTCCATTGGCTTAACATCAGGCGGGATCCGTCCGCCGCATGTCTCAGCATGGCTTCTCGCAGGCTAAATGGCGAGTCGAATCCTCTCGCCCGAGCCTCCTCCATGGAGCTCGCCCTTGAAACTGCCGGCGTTGCTTCAAAGCCGAGTCGCTCATAAAAGGGCAGTGAACGCTCCAGATCACTGACGTTGATGTGGAGGTGATCAATGTGGGTCACGTAGCTGCCGTTGGTGAGTGCATGCCCCCGCGTTCGGTTTTGGCGAAGCTCCACGAAGGTGCCCGATGGATCCCGCACCACTGCAAAGCGTTCGCCACTTGCGGCATTTGCCGGCGGCCCGAGCGGCTCAAAACCGGCGTCCGCCAGACGCTCCAGATCAGCCGGCAAATCGTCTGTGCCCAATACCACTTTCACAAAACCCAATGCGTTGAGCTTTGCGTAGGCAGGCGCGGTGTTAACGGGCTCGTACCATTGAATCAAATCAATCATGCGCCCCGTGGGTTCATGCAGTCGCATGGGATCAATCGCCGCCTCACCGAGATAGATGATCTCGGCGTACATGCGATAGGGCTTCTCCATTCCCATGGAATGCGCCATCTCCAGCGTGTTGGTCTCGGGAAAAGGCCCAATGGCCCTCGCGAAACCCAACTCCCGATAGAAAGCGCGCGAGGCCTGATATTGGTTGGTGTTGATATTGAGGTGGATACGGCCCGTCAGACTAAGGGCCTGAGTATCGTGGGCACTCACTGAAGTCTGAGGCGCCTCGGTAGCCGCCGCGTTCAGTACCACTGAGCAAAAAAACAGAAATCCGAGTATGAGACGCGTCACAGAACCCTCCTGACTATCCTCAGCATACTGTAGGGTCAGCGGATGCGTCATTACCCAACCGGCATTGACCCCACCGCGATGCGTGATACAAAGAAGCCGCTTATTGCGTAACCCAGCCACCACTATGATGAAACGCATTCTGAAAATTCTGATCGGCATTGAACTGATCTATCTGATTTTGGCCAACGGCGCACTGCAGCTACCGCTGACCCAGGATCTGGTAAACAAAATCCGACCCGAGAGGTTCACCGTGACGTGGGAGCGTGCCTGGACGTGGTATCCGTTCAGGGTTCACGCGGAAAAGGTTTTCGCCAATGGCCAGGCGCGCACCCAGCAATGGGAAGTCACCGCAAGCTCAGCCTCCGGCTCCATCTCGATACTGCCGCTGATACTGAAGCACGTATACCTCTCTGACGTGCAGGCCGAAAATATCGATTATCGGCAACGCCCCAGATTAAAACCCGGAATTGATTACAGCGATAGGCTGGCTTTCTTCCCCGAGATCAAGGGCAGAAAAATACTCCCGGCCGACACTGCGGCATTAGCCGACAAGCGACCCTGGAAAATCCACATGAAGGGTCTAGCGGCCAACGGCGAGCATCGGTTTTGGATTCATAACCTGCAAGGAACAGCAAGCGGGTCTGCCGCAGGTAACCTTTACACAGAGACCCGCCGGGGTGCCTTTTGGCTCGACGTGGAGCGGTTTGACCTCAATCTTGGCCCCGCTTTCCTGAATGGCACTGCGGAGGCTTTTCACGGCGGTACTGCGGCGGGCTCACTGGGCTTTGCCCCGCTTGTGCGCGCGGAGAATCCCGGGCGCAAGATGCTGCGCTTTGGCTACCTTGATGCCGATCTGGACCTGGCGGTGGACAATCTCGACTTCATTAATGTGCTCACTGGCCACTTGGGCAACTTCAGCGTCAACGGAGCAGGACAAGTTCAGGGGCACCTCTCAATCAGTCAGGGCTTCGTCCGGGCAGGGACGCAACTTTCGGTGACGACTGACAAGCTGGGCGTTGCGATGTATGACATTAACGTCCTCGGCAAAGGCGTCGTGAATATCCATACCCCCGAAATACAGGACACGCCGCTTGGCCTCGATGTGCAATATGCCCAGCTCACCGCCACCCGCGGGGCAGAGCCTGCGCCCTTCCTCACCGGCGAATCGCTCAGTCTTGAGTATCGCGGCTCTAACTTCATCACCCCGGATCCCGGTCTGGGTCTGGCCGATTTGTGGAGCGACCAAGAAGCGAGACAGCGACGAGCCAACAACAGTCTGACACTCTCCGTTGATCGCGCAACGGTGCCAGACATGTCGGCGCTCAACTACCACCTACCCACCGAGACCACGCTGCAATTTGCAGGGGGTACAACAGAGCTGAATGCTGAAATTGTCTTTGGCGAAGAATCAATGTTAGGGACGATCAACCTCGATTCTGTCGCAACGCAAGTCAAGGTGGGGGAGCAGCACCTGAAGGCAGATCTGGACGTGGACTTTAATCTTGCAGGGGGCAATCCCCGCACGTTTACCGCCGACTTCAGCGGCTCGACACTCCGGCTGTTCAATGTCTACGTGGATGGGGAGCGCGAGAAATTCGAGGGCGATTATTGGTCCACCACCCTCGAATTCATCTCTGGCGGAGGCACGTTTGCTCGGCCCGTGGCGCTGGCCGCAGAATCACTCATAACGGTCAGTGATACCCGCCCCCTCGTCGCATTGTTTAAAAACCGAAGCCGGACGCCCAAATGGCTCAGCAACATGATGTCGGTGAAAAACCTCGACGGAGAGGCCGAGATGACATTGAGTGAGGGAATACTCCGGGTGCCGCTGGCCTACGTGAACAGCGAAAAAGCGGAAGTCGGCATCAAGGCCACGTTCTATGAGGGAGAACGGGAAGGCATGGTGTACGCGAGGTATAAAAAAGTGGACACGTTGGTGAAGCGGTTTGACGGTAAGCGAGACGTGGACATTATCAGGTCACGAAAGAAATTCGAGGAGTATGTGCTGCCGTAGCGGCTGGGCTC
>WTHO01000108.1 GCA_011523115.1 Halieaceae bacterium
TGGTCTGGCAGTGCTGACGGCCTCTTTTTTGTTTTATCTGCCGCTGATTGATGTCATAAGAGCGAGCGTCAGCGCCCAGCAAGGCACAGCGCTTCTGGTGTTACTGGGTACCTTTATCTTATGGAGCAGTATCGGAGTGGGTGAGTTGTGGGATAAAACCGCGATGATGATGGAGGCTTTTCCCCATCCGCAGATCACGGGATACTGAGCGTTAGGGTACGAAAACTCCCCGAGTTATCACTCGAGGAGTGTCGCAAACCAGAGTAGGGCAGCGGACCACACCAAACCGAGTCCGAGAACGGTTTCCCATCCGTATTCCAGATCCTCAGGGCTCAGGCCTTCTCGCTTCGCAGCGCGCAAGCGGAGCCCGGCTCGGACGGTATACCCCAGCATGACGATGCAGCCGAGCATAGCGGCCAGCACCCATTGATCGTCACTCAACGGGAGTCAGGCTCCCCATGCGCCCGCACTATTTGCAGAAGACGTCATAGACCTCGGCGTGATTGACTGACAGTTGGCTCAGCGCGACCCCGGCTTTGAATAAGGCCGCTTTTTTCTTCTGTTCATCGGCCTCGTCAGATCGCTCGACGACGTCACCCGAAAGATACAGGTAAAGGCCCGCTGCCTCGCTGATGGCCTCGCAATCCTCATCTGACCAGATCGCCTCTGAGGCCTGCTCTTCCTCTTCGTAGTCCTCCGCGCTGGCTCCGTTCCATTGCCACTCCGCCCGCAGTGCGAGGCTGAATGTGACAAGCACCGTCCCCAGCAGAATCATAATCATACGCATGGTTTCTCTCCCTAAACTGTCGTCTCCGGGAGACTGTACCAGTCAGATTGCTTCTTAGAAATCTGCTCTTCAATTCGGCGCTTGAATCCGGCCCTGCAATTCGGCCCACGTCACCTTAGGCTAAGGATTCGGTGCGGCACTCTGGACTAGAATTTACAGGGATCATTGAGGTGCAGGTGATGAAAAAGGCGCTTGGGTATGTACTGTGGCTGTTCGCGTTGTTGGCGCTGTACCCTGTGATACTTGACGGCAACGATGCCGCGCTGCTGATGGCGCTGGTGTTTGGCACCGTGGCCTACGTAGCGGTCGGCCTCCCCTGGAAGCCTCGGAAGTAAACATACGTAAACCATTAAGGAGCGGCCCAACACTTGCCAAACCCCGTTGGCGATAACGAGAGCCTTTGCCCCTGCGGCAGCCAGCTTGAATTGAGCGCTTGTTGCAACCGTTTTCTGAGTGGCGACTCTTTGCCAGCTAGCGCCGAGGAGTTGATGCGTTCGCGTTATAGCGCCTTTGTGCTGGGCAACGAGGCCTATCTGCTGGGCACCTGGCACCCTGACACGCGCCCCAACAGGGTGCGCTTTGATAGCGAGCAGCGCTGGCTGGGTTTGCGCATTCGCGACACGGAGCAGGGTGCCGAGGGCGACTCGATGGGCTACGTAGAATTCGTCGCGCGGTTCAAGATAAACGGAAAGGGCCATCGGTTGCACGAGAGAAGCCGCTTCGAGTGGTGGCAGGATCGCTGGTACTACCGAGACGGACAGCACCTTTAACCCCTAAACACCCGGGAAACCCGCGGTTGGCTTGCGTCAGGGCTTAGTTTTCGGATTTTGCAGTCGCCGCTGATAGACTGGTTCCATGCCTTTCGCGATCTTCAGTTTGTCCATCAGCGAGCACCAGACGCGCACTTTTTATGCCGCGCAATACAATCGGGTGAGGGTGGTCGCTGAAAACGGCCAGACGATCAGCCTGCCATGGGAAGTGTTTAAGCCCTTCGTCACTCAGGACGGCATCAGCGGTAAGTTTGCCGTGTATTTCGACGCGCATGGCAAATTCAAAGAGCTCAAACGACTCGAGTAACCTGCGATCGGCGCTGATACGGGGCGAATCCCAACAGCATGACGCGCGGCGTGGCTAGGCGCATCGCTGATATGATCCATTGAGACCAAATTGACTCAGAGGGGCATTGATGATGAAGACGCTTTCACCGATTGGCGAGGCCATCCGGCATTACAAACTGAATGCGAGCGGTGGTTACGAGGAGTGGTCAAAGGTTGCGCGCGCGCCTGACTACCGGATGCATGTACCGGCCATGGGTTTTGATGTGACGGGCCATGACGAGGTAAGAGACGTCATCTTCGGGTGGCTCACCGATATTGGTGCAGAACAAGAGCTGGTGGATATTGTTGAATTTGGTGCCTCTGTGACCTGCTACCTGCACATTAAGGATAAAGAGGGGGTGGTGCTCGATATTGTCGAGGTGTTCCAGATCGATGAAGAGGGGAGAGTGGCTGAGATCTGGGCGCTGTAGCAACCATCGGCCCAAAAAAATGCCCCCTTGCTTGAGGGGGCATTCGTCCCAAAAACCTACTGTTCGTGCATGGGATACGATTTAACGAATAAGACCTGAGTCGTATTCACGCTCTCTCGCATGTCTGCCGTCTCTTTTGAGAACGCCGCATAGGCGGGGTGGGCGAAGAGGGCTTGCTGGATTGTCTCGAGTTGTGTCAAAGACTCCGCGCCCACGTACACCGAGTTCGTAAACCGGTCATTACCGAACATCGCCAGATTATTGCCATAAGAGCGCACATCAACGTCTTCGGCGGCCGCGGTCATCATTTTGCGGAGTGCCATCGCGTAGGCCGCTTGATTCTGAGGCGCGACTTTCACATCAAACTTGGCAAAGGCGAAATCCTGAGTGGAATCACCCTCAGCGATGAGGGGGAAGCTCAAATGCTCCATGGTGAAGACGACTCCGGCCTCACTCATCTCAGTGAGAAATGCCAGTGCCGCCGGACACGTGCGGAAGATCTCAGCGGCTTTCTGCTGAGCGGCTGCATTGGCGTAGCTGTTGAGAAAGAAGTGCGTTGATTCATAGCCGCCGTTGAATACCTGCTCGGCCAACGCGACGTCTGCAGGATATTGCTTGCCGCAGTCCGAGTCATAAAATGTGTCCATCGCCTTTACTACCGCTTCAGCGTTGGGCGCTGAGAAGTAGTAGAAGCCCAGATAGGGATTCTCTGGCGAATGGTTATCCGATAGCGCCGGTATTGAAAGCGCCGCCGCGATGAGCATGACAAGTAATTTCATGGTTAAACCCCCTCGTTTTTTCATTACGCCAGTAGGTATACCACCAAGCAGGTCGAAATGAACCCCCGGTACGGTGTCATAG
>WTHO01000174.1 GCA_011523115.1 Halieaceae bacterium
ATAAAGAGTGGCCATTGATCGTCACCGCGGATCACGCTGATGAGTGCGGGCAAGCCCTCGCGCTTGGTCAGCAAGCGCAACAAGACGGCGGGCTCGCGGCAACGTTCTCCCTACTCAACTGGAATGTCGAGAAAGCCAAACACCCCAGCTTGGTCGGCGAGTTTGCAGAGCTCGCCAGACTGTCAGATCTGATTTTTCTGCAGGAAGCCGTGCCGCTGAAAAAAACCCAGACGGTTATTGAGCAGTCACTTTTCGAGGCGTTTGTGCGCGGCTACGTTCAAAACGAGGTCGAGACAGGCGTCCTCACCCTGGCCCGAACTCCCCATCTCGTACACTGCCAGCTACTGGCGACAGAACCCTGGCTGAGAACACCAAAGGCCACCAGCGTCACCCTTTATCCACTGGCCGACAGCGATGACACCTTGCTCACTGTCAACCTTCATGCTGTGAACTTCAGCTTCGGAGTGACGGCCTATCAAGGACAGTTAGACAAAGCTGCCGAGCTGATTCGCGGCCATGAAGGACCCGTTATCTTTGGTGGCGACCTCAATACCTGGAGTGACAGGCGGCAAGGCGTGCTCGATTCGCTCGCCGATGAGCTGGGGCTGATTCCGATCCCTTTCTCACCAGATCACCGCACCACGCAGTTCGGCAAGCCACTGGATCATCTCTTTGTGCGGGGCTTGGCGTGGCAGTCCACCAAAACCAAAGAAGTCAGCACCTCAGATCACAATCCACTGCTCGCGACTTTGAGGCGCGAAGATCCATGAGCCGCATGATGTTGTCGCTGCTATTACTCACCGCGCCCATTTCACATACGCTGGGAGTCACCGACGCCGAGACAGAGATCCAGTTGCTAATTCATGCCGTTCGCGAAAGCGGCTGCGATTTTGATCGCAATGGCACGCTGTACACGGCTGAAAGGGCAGCCGAGCACCTAGAGCTCAAGTATGCCCGGGGTAAGCGTTACGCTGACTCTGCCGAGGCGTTTATTGAACGTCTGGCCACCGGGAGCTCATGGAGTGGGGAACCCTACTGGATGATCTGCGACGGTGACAAGATTTCGTTAGCCGAATGGCTTGCTGAGCAGCTGGAGGGCTCTCGCACTCAGTAGGCGCTACTGGGTCGGTGGATCAGCTGATGTGCGGCTGCAGCCCATTGCCACTGCAGTTCAAGGTTAGCGCTCGAAGCGGTTCATGGACGCGCGGATCGTCAGACCGATCTAGCACCGCATCACGCACCCGTGAAGTGAGTCATGTTGGAAAGCGCTGCCCCCTCATCCGGTATCAGCGGCTCACACTCTCCCCACAGCGCATGGTTTGCCAGCGCCGTATCAAATCCCTCAATAAGCGCGACAATCTGCCCCCCGCGGATCTTGAAAATATGAAGATAGATCTGATCGTACCGGTTACCGGTAAGCGCCACGCCATCGTTCTGTGCAACGGCGACGACCACTTCCCCCGCCTCAGCAACGATCTGGTGCTCGGCGCAAAAGCTGATCTCCTCGGGGTTCACACAGCCGAATACATGAGGGAGTACACCCTCAAAGAATCGGTTTTTGCCACGATAAACCCCCGACAGAACATTGTTCTGACCCGGACAAATCAGACAAAAATCCTCAGCAATAAGAGCCTCCAATGCCGGGACATGGCCCGTTCGCACCGCGTCATAAAATTGATCAACGATTTCTCTCATTCCACTCTCCTCTGGCGTCAGCGGCACTGGCGATTGCTGGACCGCCTATCAGCTGGGATCAGCAGACTTCGCGCCCCGTAACGACTGCAGACCGCGAATCACGAAGTGGATAAACGCCAGCCACAGTGTCACGTAGGCAAGGGTGAAGCCCCATTGCCATCCCAAATAACCCGCGGCCACGCCCGTCACCGGTACCATGGCCAACCAGTGGCCCGTCACCCAAGCGGCATGCTTCCATGAAAAATACACCGCACTGACCGCAGCGACGATCATCAGTAGCGCGAACGCATCCTGCGCCCAGGGCCGGGTATACATCAGGCCACCGAGTATGACCGCCGAGATACCTGCTAGAGCATGGGCGAGTGCACCCCAATCAATACCACCTGAGGCTTCAGGCGACGCCTCGCTCACGGAGTGAGGTCCCGAACATAGCCCAGCACGTTGGGGTAGTGCGTTGTCGGTGTCCCGGTGGCTCTTAACGCTGCCACCGCGTCCTCAGAGACCGCACCGTACAGTTCTACCGTGAATTCATCTAGCAGCGGCGACACGGCGGCTAAATAGGCCCCAAGGTCCGCATTATTCAAATGAAAGATCAACGCTTCGCTGTTCTCGTAGACCTCTGTCCAAATAAAACCCTGCGAATCGCCCGGGTCGCGATCGAATGTGTGCAGCAGCATGCCCGGCTCACCGGCCTCTACCTTCTTATCCACCGCGCCTGACAAGGCAATCACCTGTTCTGCCTGGCCCGGTAAGGCATGCAACCGCGCTATCAGGACAAAGGCGGTGGGCCCCGGGAGCAAAGCCTCCTGAGCGTGGGTGGCCACGGGTAAGGTAAACAGTACGAGCAGAGTGCAAAAACATTTTCGCCACAACATGACAACGGTCCCTCAATCATTGAACATTCAGCTTAGACGAATCTGTCGTATCCTGCGAAGCGTCTTGAAACGCGAACGCATGAGGCCAGCGTGTTCTCTGGATGCGCAGGTAATAGGCAAGTGCAAGCGAACAGTGCAGTGAGGTCATCAAAGCATGTATGAGCACACATTCATCGAGCACGTCGGCAACTTCAGTGTCATTTGTCTGGCGGTGATTCTGGCTACCGCCGTGCATTATGCGGTGCTCAAGCGCCTCAACGCCGGAGGACAATTCATAGAGCGGTACCCCCGTTGGCGGCTGCTTTATGGGGTTGTCATGTCTCTGATCGCCCACGTCATTGAAATCGCGATATTTGCTGCCGCTTATGGGATATCAACGGTATCGGAATTTGGTTATCTAGAGGGCAGTTTCTCGGGTTCGATCGCCGATTATCTTTATTTCTCTTTTGCCGCGTTCACCACGGTGGGGTTTGGCGACATTGTGCCGCTGGGGCCCTTGCGATTACTGGCGGGGATGGAAGCCCTCACCGGCTTTGTCCTGATTACGTGGACCGCTTCCTACCTCTACATCGAAATGAGTCGAACCTGGGGTG
>WTHO01000133.1 GCA_011523115.1 Halieaceae bacterium
TTGACCCCGACGAACCGCCGCCCGGGGAGTATGCCCCCGCCGACGAGCCGGAGTTCGACAGCTTGTCGCCGAGCTCGCTCAACCCTGTGCATCGCTTGCTGGGGCTGCTGGTGCTGAAGCCCGCGCTGGAGAGTCTGGTGCCCGATACCCTGCTGGTCGTCGAGGGCAATCGGGATGACGTGCTGCTGGGTGAGGTCGTCGCACACATCCGGCGGTACCCCGAGGTCACGACCGCAGCCTTACTCGGCTTCTGGTTCGGCACACCCGAGGGGGATTTTCTCAACGCGTTGGCAGGCCGCGAGACGATCGAAGACGACGCCGGCCTCGAGGCGCTTGGTAAGGCACTTGTCGAAAAACTCAGCCGGCACCCGGCGCTCGACGCCGCCAGAAAACAGTTCGAGATGCTAAAACAGAAGCCCTACGCTGAACTCACGGCGGAGGAAAAGCAAACCCTGCTAAGCCTGACTCAGGAGATTCGATCACTGACCGGCAGGAGTTGATGGCCCACCCACGCCAAACGGCTCTCCGCTCGCCGGCGGGCTACCAACTGATCGGGGCAGCATCTTTCCTCGCGCCCGCCCAAGCGCCTGAAAATGCGAGAAATAAGGCCGCGCAGTGCGACCCGACGGGATGATATTTTCCCGCTCGCAGCGTTGGTGCTCGAAGGCCTAAGCCGTTATACTCGCCGGCCATTTTTGTGCCACACCCACGCAGGCTTCGCATGACCGACCGAGTGCATCAGCAATCCCGACTTAAAGCCCTGATTGCCAAGGGAAAAGAACAGGGGTATCTGACCTACGCCGAAGTCAACGATCACCTCCCCCAGGACATCTCTGATCCCGATCAGGTCGAAGACATCATCCAGATGATCAACGACATGGGCATTCAGGTGTTTGAGCAAGCACCCGATGCCGACGAGCTGCTGATGGCGGAAGGTGATCGCTCTGCCGATGAGATCGCTGCTGCAGAGGCCGCCGCCGCACTCGCTGCGGTAGAACAGGAGGCCGGCCGCACCACCGACCCGGTGCGCATGTACATGCGCGAGATGGGTACCGTCGAATTGCTGACCCGTGAAGGCGAAATCATCATCGCCAAGCGCATTGAAGAGGGCATTCGCGAGCTGATGGCGGCGCTCGCCCATTACCCCGACGTCGTGCGCCAGCTTTGCAACGAGTACGATCTCGTCGCCAAGGAAGAGCGCAAGCTGACCGATGTCATGATTGGCTACCTCGACCCGGCCGAGCATGTGCCCTCAGCATCTGAAATGGCTGCCGCGGCAGAAGCCAAGGGCGAGTCAGACGACGACGATGAAGAGGAAGGCGCCGTAGGGCCTGACCCAGTCGAGGCGAAGAAGCGCTTCTCAGCGCTCAAGCGCCAGTGCACCAAAACCGAAAAAGCGATCGCCGCCAAGGGGCGGGATCATAAAGACGCCATCACCGAGATGAACAAGCTCGGCGAGTTGTTCAAGTTCTTCAAGCTGACGCCCCGTGTGTTTGACCCCCTGATCGATGAGCCGCGCATCGCCTTGGCGGCGGTACGCGAGCCTGAGCGCGAGATCATGCGCATTGTGGTGCGCGATTGCCGCATGGATCGCAAAGAGTTCATCAAGAGCTTCCAAGGTTCGGAGAGCGACAGCCGCTGGGTGAGCCGGGTCGCGAGAAAGAAGGACGTTGGCGCCAAAATCAACGGGCACAAAGACGAGATCCAGCGTCTGCAGCGGCAGATTGCCAATGTTGAAGAGGCCACCGGCCTCACGATTGCCGAGATCAAGGAAATCAACCGCCGCATGAGCATGGGAGAAGCCCGTGCCCGGCGCGCGAAAAAGGAGATGGTCGAGGCCAACCTCCGGTTGGTGATCTCGATTGCCAAGAAATACACCAACCGCGGCCTGCAGTTCCTTGACCTGATTCAGGAAGGCAACATCGGCCTGATGAAAGCCGTCGACAAGTTCGAGTATCGACGCGGTTACAAGTTCTCGACCTATGCGACCTGGTGGATTCGCCAGGCGATTACGCGATCTATCGCGGATCAAGCTCGCACGATTCGTATCCCGGTACATATGATCGAGACCATCAACAAACTCAACCGTATCTCGCGCCAGATGCTGCAGGAGATGGGCCGGGAGCCCACCCCTGAGGAACTGGGTGAGCGCATGGATATGCCTGAGGATAAGGTGCGCAAAGTCCTCAAGATTGCCAAGGAACCGATCTCGATGGAGACGCCCATTGGTGATGATGAAGACTCGCATCTGGGTGACTTTATCGAGGACCTCACCATCGCCTCACCGGTAGAGTCGGCAACCGAAGAGGGCCTGACCGAAGCGACGCGCGAAGTGCTGGGTGGTCTGACCGCTCGCGAGGCCAAGGTACTGCGCATGCGCTTCGGCATTGATATGAATACCGATCACACGCTGGAAGAGGTCGGCAAACAGTTCGATGTGACGCGGGAGCGGATCCGCCAGATAGAGGCCAAGGCGCTGCGCAAGTTACGCCATCCCACGCGGTCTGATTACCTGCGAAGCTTTCTGGACGAGTAACTACTCCCATCATGCGCCGCCTCGTCACACTGCTCAGCCTGCTGGGGTGCCTGATCAGTTGCGGTGACACAACAAACGGGTCCATAGCATCTCAGCCGGGTCCCATGACGGCGTCATTATCCGGCTCACCCGGTGCAACGATCTGGCAGGGGCAGTGCTCGGCCTGTCACGGCGCTGCGGGCGAGGGCAATGCTGCGCTCGGTGCGCCTGCGCTCACCCAGCTTTCCGCCGAGTATCTTGCAAGACAACTTCGCCACTTCATCAATGGCGTGCGCGGTGCCCACCCGGATGATGCCGCGGGCAAACGCATGGCGCTCAGCGTGGCGAACCTCGATGAAGCAGATGTGGCCGGGCTCGCCACGCTTATTGCAACGGAATTACCGCCGGCGCGCCCTGCCGGTGCGAACAAGGGCGATGCGTCTCGGGGCGAGGATTACTATGTGAATATCTGCAGTGCTTGTCATGGCGGTAACGCGCAGGGCAACGACGCCTTGGGTGCACCTGCCTTGGCAGGCCTCAATGATTGGTATCTCAGGTCTTCTTACCAAAGCTACCTTGATGGCGTGCGGGGCAGCCATCCCGACGACTTCTATGGCGCGCAAATGTCGCGGCT
>WTHO01000030.1 GCA_011523115.1 Halieaceae bacterium
TCGCTCAACAGATCAACCTCATCCTCTGGCACTGGTTGCTGCCAAGCCGGGGTACAGGCGATCAGGAGCGACATGGTGCTCAGGGCGAGGGTTCGCAGGATGGCTCTCCGAGCCGACGTGAAGGTAGCGCGCTCCATATCGAAATCTTACTCGATAACGGCGACCTGTTCAGGATGATCAGCGCCCCGACTGCCGTCGATTAGCGAGACCCCTTGCGGCTTTCAGCGCTGACTGACAGCCGTGGATAGTGAGCGAGTTTCCGCGGTGACCCTCGTAGTCGCTAGTTTTTTTACACCGCTTCGGTATGGTCATCCTCAGGAGCAAAGTGAAGAGGCAGGGAGCGCCGCGAAAGCAACTCAAACGATATTACATAGCAAGGGGAAGACGATGAAAAAGTGGTTTTTGGTTTGTCTGATATTCGTTACGCCATGGGCACTGGCTGATGGTCACGGTGGCCTGACGCTTGAGAAGCGGCAGCCGGACGCGAGCATGACCGTCACGTCGGCGAAGATTGGCGACGCAGTCTCGGTGATCAATGCTGAGGGTGACATGGGGGCTTATGGCAGGGTCTACGTCACATTCAATCTGGAATACGACGCGACACGCGCTGGCGGCAAAGTCTACGGTCAGGGTCGTGGCTTTACACAGGATGGTTACGCGTCCGGAAAGTTCACCGGCTACTGGCAGATGACCGATGGCGTGATTACGATGCGTCACGTCGTGCAGCTTGCCGACGGCACCCAGAATCTCGATGTGGTCACGTTCACGCCACTGAGCAAAGAACTGATCGTCAGCGCTTATGTCCTGAAGTGAGGCAGCTAGGGCATAAAAAAACCCCGCATCAGCGGGGTTTTTAGTATGGGTCGAGTCGTTCCTGGGAGTCAGCGACTTCCCAAAAGCCTCGTCAGCTCTTGATCTGCGCCTTGATGTTCTTTTCTGTGGTGCTGCCGTAGGGAGGCAGAACGCCGCCCAGCTTGGCCACGTTGAACTTCAGGGTTTGACTGTATACCGACTTGGCGTGGCTGAAGGTCTTGAAGCCTTCAATCCCGTGGTAAGAGCCCATACCCGATGGGCCGACACCACCAAACGGCATATCTTCCTGCATGATGTGGAAGATCACGTCATTGATGCAGACGCCGCCCGAAGTCGTGCGGTGAAGGAAGGCCGCCTCCTCGCCTTTATCAGTGCCGAAGTAGTAGGCGGCAAGTGGGCGTGGGTTGGCGTTGATGTAATCAATCGTCTCACCAAAGTCCTTATAGGTGCGTATCGGCAACAGCGGGCCGAAGATCTCTTCTTCCATACACAGTGCATCGGTCTCAGGCGAGACGATCAGGGTCGGCGGGATCTTGCCCGTGCCTTCGCTGAAGTCCTCGTTGGCCGGGTTCAGCGGGATAATTCGACACCCGCGTTGCTCCGCATCCTCGAGGTAGCTGCTTAACCGCTTGTGGTGCCGTTCGTTAATGACGGCCGTGTACTGGTCGTTATCTCGCAGGCTCGCATACATATCAGTGACTGACTGTGTAGCAAGGCTGATGACTTCTTCCAGCTTCTCTTCTGGCACCAGCAGATAATCCGGCGCCAGACAGATCTGACCTGCATTGAGTGTTTTGCCCACCATGACGCGCTGGATCGCCTGCTCCAAATCAGCAGAGCGTGAAATGACGACCGGCGATTTACCTCCCAGTTCCAGCGTGACTGGCACCAGGTTGCGCGCAGCAGCAGTAAGAATGTGCCGGGCGATATTGGTGGCGCCGGTGAAAATCATGTGATCGAAGGGCAACGCCGAAAAGGCCTGACCCACTTCCGGGCCGCCTGAGAAGGTGGTGACCTCTGTTGGATCAAAAGCTTCGGCAATGATTTCTTCGATGACCTTGGAGGTTTCTGGCGTGAACTCTGAGGGTTTGATCATTGCCCGGTTGCCCGCAGCGAGGATCCCGGCCAGTGGCTGAAACACCATCGCTACCGGAAAGTTCCACGGCGCAACGATGCCAACGACGCCCTTGGGTTGATACTGGATATGTGAACGGCCACCCAACAGTCCCAGCGGGAAGGTAGACGGTCGCTTCTCGTTTTTCATCCACTTCTTGAGATGCTTTCGGCAGTGCTTCATGGAGCCGATAGACGCGGCGACGTCAGTCATCAGATTGATCTGTTCCGGGCGGCAGACAAAATCCTTGTTAATGGCCTCGCTGATGCGGTCCGCATGTCTTACCAGCACATCAA
The DNA here is from genome assembly GCA_011523115.1 of Halieaceae bacterium. Classification (GTDB taxonomy): domain Bacteria; phylum Pseudomonadota; class Gammaproteobacteria; order Pseudomonadales; family Halieaceae; genus Luminiphilus. The sequence goes on from WTHO01000030.1 coordinate 2,224, forward strand.
TCGCACGATTGAGGCGATCAATCCGGGTCTCGGCAGACACATACCCTTCGCGCAGGTAGCTTTCTCGTTGCGCCTTCAGCGCATCCTGCATTTGGAGTTCGACATCGGGGCTTACTACGACTTGTTGCGGGGCATTCATTGCTCTTCTCCACGCCAGAGGTTTGAGGGGCGGAGTATACACACTTGCACCCGGAAATGGGTGTCATGACGGCGCCCGCTAAGCGCCATAGCTGGGAGGCAAATGCAATATAAATAATTGAAATTCAATGATTTATTAAGGTTTTCGGTCGATTGGTTGGGAGAGGGCGGGCGATTAGTGAGGATCGAGATGATCGCATAACCAACTCACCGCGCGGGTGGCAGCGCTGTCTCCGACACGCTCGAGAAGCCATTCTTCCGCAGCGAAAGCTGTCATGGTGGCTTTGAGCCCAAGCCCCGGTAGCGGCTCAGGTTCCCAGCGGCGCAGATCGGCGAGGCAGCCGCGGTGCACCCAAGGCATCTGTGTTCGCTCGGTTTGCTGGTCGGTCAAGAGTTCTGCCAGTGTCTGCCCGAATAAAAAGCTCGCGCCCACGCCCTCACCAATATAGCCACCAGCTGTGGCCAACCGCGAGTGAGCATCGTGTACAACATGGGGATGCCAACCGCGAGGCACCCCGACACTGCCCCCCCAGCTGTGCGTAAACCTGACCCCGGATAATTGCGGGAACAGCCCCAGTGCGATGCCCTCGCGCGTCCGCCCTATCGCGCTCGAGTCCGCCAACGCGTGCTGAGGTACCCCGCCGGGGAGGTAGTGCCCTCGCGCGCCGATCACCAATCGCTGGTCTGCAGTGCGTTGCAAGTAAGTGGCGGCTCGTGTGCAGTCTGCGAAGGTCTCATTTTGGTGAAACCCCAGTGTTGACCATTGTTGGTCGCTGAGGGGTTCCGTCGCCACCATGCCGGTCTGGACAGGGATCATCCGTCGGTAAAGTGGGTTGCCTGACTCGGAGTAGCCTTCGGTTGCGATCACGACCTGCTCGGTGTGAATGCTCCCCCGGTCACAGCTCACTAGCCCCGGCGTGATGCGGTGGGCGCGAGTGTGCTCGAATATCCTCACCCCCAACGCTTCGACAACGGCAGCCAAGCCAGTCACGAGCTTGGCAGGGTGTATGCGCGCCACGTGGGGGGTGAATACGGCGCCGCCAGGGTTTGACACCCGAATACGCTCACTCAGTTCTTGCGGAGTCAGCCAGTGATAGTCATCCTCGGTGAAGCCCAAGCGCCAAAAGTCATCGAGCATGCCGCGGGCGCGACCGACTTGAATGTCATGGCGCGCCGCGGCCATCACGCAGCCGCCGTGATAAAAATCACAGTCGATGCCCTCTTTGGCGAGAACGTCACCTGCTCGCGAGACCAACTGGGTGAGTTGCTGTCTTGCCGCGATAGGCAGGACCCCGGTGTCATCGACAAAGGCTGCGCAGCCCTCGAGCGCGCCCATCAGCCAGCCGCCGTTTCGTCCCGACGCGCCGTGCCCGATACGCTGTGCCTCGACCAGAACAATGTCAGCGTCCGGTTGGATCAGCTTCAGAAAATAAGCGGTCCAGAGCCCGGTATACCCACCGCCAACGATTGCGTATTGCGCGGTGGCATCGGTTTCAAGAGGGGGGTGAGCGTCTCCTCGCACCAGACCATCCCACCATAACGAAGGGCTGGCGACCGGGTCAGTCTCAGAGCGCGAACTCATGGTCAGAGGCCTGGCGTCGAGAAATGTTTTGCCATCGGGTAAGGCCCGTCTTAGTTCGACCCGTTCAGCCGCCGCTCCAGCTCAACGTGGAAATGCCTCAGGCGCTGCTCCTGCTCACCCCAGAGCTGACCCTTGAAAGCCTTGCTCCGCATGCCTTCCTGCACGGAGGGGAGGAAAGCAGCGTCCTGGCTCAATACCAGACCGAGGCCGGGGTCCTCATCAATCATGAAATGCTCGGTGTCCGGGCGCACACGGCCTGTGACATCGGTGTCTTCCGGCAATCCCATCCAGGCAGGGGGGCAGTAGTTCGGATCATCTACGGGGAACATGAGCGTCATGGTGTCATACCAGAACCGCTCTGGGTCGGTGTCGTGGGGGACGAAGCGCATCAGGAACACGGCCTCGGGGTGGCAGCCTATCTGCACGTTGGGGAAAATCCCTGTCGCCCAGCTGTCTGATAGTTGGCCATCTGTGAAGCGTTCATACCCCAGCCCCAGACGATCAGAACGCTCACGTTTGGCTTGCTGAATCGCCGTGCGCACGTCCGCTGCAGTACCCTTGAATTTAGCGGGGTCAACCCCGGCTTCCTGTAGCATCCACTTCAGACCCTCGTTGACGGTTGCCTGATCCGCCTGTCTGGGGCTGGGCTGCCCCAGTGGCACGATCATGCGGCTCGCGCCATTGGGGTAGCAGTCGTACTGCACGTTCAGGTCACCCATTACGCCGCGGGTTTCCGGGTGGACGGCGTGCAGGTGATAGCTCTCATAAAAGGCTTCTACGCCGACTTTCCAGTTGGAACCCCATTCGCTTCGCACATGGCGGACCACTCGCATCTTGTCGATCTGATAGTTTTCGAGATACCCGGCCGGGAGACCAATCGCCTCCGGGAGTGCGGGCGGGTTGTCGGCCATGCTGATAAAGATGAGCCCGGCGTGCTCATCGCAGGCGACCGGTGTGAGCCCGGGCCGGTGACAGATGACGGCATCCTGAAAGGTTTCTTCATCGGTGATGGTCCGCAACTCGCCGCTATTGCGAAAGCTCCAGCTATGGAAAGGGCAGACAAAGACCTTCTTGTTGCCGCGTTCTTCGGTGAGCAGTCGCGCGCCGCGATGCGGGCAGACGTTGTAGAACGCCTTCACGCCTTGCTCGGTTTTGGTGACGATGATTGACTCACTGCGTACCCGGAATAAAAAGTAGTCGCCCACCGCCTGAAGATCGCTGCTGACACCGGCAATCAGCCAGCTTTCGGTCCAGACCTTTTCCCACTCCCTCTCCATTTGATCGAGGCTGAAGTAGCCGTCTTTGCCGTAAATCTCGGCGCCGTTATCGATGGCGGGCTGTTTGGCTTCTAAACTCTCCGGGGGCGCGTCTGGGTTAATGACGGCAACGGGGATCATCTTGCTGTTCATTTGGCTAATCTCCGGTCGGTGTCGCCTCTAGGAGGCGTCATCATCCAGTGCAGGGTGTAACCGAAATACGGGTAGTGTGATGTCTTCTGACCAAGACGCAAAGTCCACGGTCACGGAGAGACCCACGGCAAGCGCATCGAAGTCCACGTCGACGATCTGACTCATCATGCGCGGGCCCTCGACAAGGTCAACGAGGGCAATCACATAGGGCGCCTCAAAGTCGGCTGAGACACCTCGCCGCACCACGGTATAGCTGGCGATGACTCCGGCGCCGCTGGCCCTCTGCCAGACCAATTGCTCACTTTGACAGGCGTCGCAATGGGTGCGCGGATAAAACAGCACGTGGCCACAGTGCTGGCAGTGCTGCAGTATGAGTTCGCCCCGTGCGCAGGCGTCGTAAAACGGCTGCTCGGTCGGTGTGGGGCGGGGCAGTGGCTTCGCCATGGTCAGTCCACACCCAGAATGACGGTGGCATGGCTCGACATGATGCCCCCTTGAGCGTGACAGAGCGCGGTGCTGATGCCCTCAATCTGCCGTTTGCCTGCGTCACCGCGCATCTGGGTCATTGCTTCAGTCAGTCCGAACATGGCACCCGGGTTGCCCGGATGGCAGTAGGACAGCATGCCCCCGTGTGTGTTCAGCGGTTTGCTGCCGCCGGGACGACTGATGCCGCTCGCCAGCCAGTCACCGCCTTCTCCCTTGTCACAAAATCCCAGGTCTTCGATTTGGATGAGCAGGGCGGGGGTGAAGCAGTCGTAAAGCTGCAGTAGATTGATATCAGCAGGTGCCAAGCCCGCTTCAGCGTAGGCGGCCCGGCCCGATTGCAGCGCAGCTGACGTGGTCAGATTTTTTGCCTGACTGATGTGTTCGTAGGCATGACCCTCGCCGTAACCCAGCAGCGTCACGGGCTTATGGGGCCCATCTTTCGCTCGGTCCTGGCGGGTGATGACCACTGCCGCGCCGCCATCTGACACCAGCGAGCAATCGAGCACTTTGAGCGGGTCGGCGATCGCGCGGGAATTCATGACGTCCTCAACGCTGATAGGGTCACGCATCTGCGCCTTGGGATGCTGACTGGCCCAGGCGCGGCAGGAGACTGCTGCCTCGGCAAACTGCTCTCCCGTCGTGCCAAACTCATCCATGTGAGCTCTGGCAATCAGTGCGTAGTAGGCGGGCACGGTGGGACCATACGGCTGCTCATAGTGAGGATGTCCCGAGCTTGATTGCACCACCATCGCTTGCTCTCGCGTCATGAAGCTTCGCAGACTGTCCGCCATCGCGACCACAATCGTGTCCGCCATCCCGGCCTCAATGGCGGCGGCGGCCATATTCAGCGCCATGAAGGTTGTGCCACCGCCGGTATTCACCGTCACACAGTGCCGCGGTTGCCAGCCAATATATTCGGCGACGGCCTCTGCGTGATACATGATGGGTTCGGCGAAGGCGTTACAGGTGATAAGTCCGTCGACATCGGCGAGTGTCAGGCCGGCATCGCGTATGGCATCCAGCGTGACCTGAACGCAGAGCTCGCGGGGACTTTTATCGGGGACAATGCCAACGTCACTCTCGGCCATGCCGATTAGCGCGTACTTTCCTCCCAGTCCGGAGCCTGCCATCTGTTCTAGCGCTCCTGATCGAGTTTTGCGGTGATGACGCCCGGTGTCAGCACCTCGTCGCGGTCATTCTTTACGAAGACCTCGAGCGTGACTTCGCCGGTGGCCTCGTCATAAGCCGTGACGGTGCCGCCAGCGGTGACGGTTTCGCCCACGAAAGCCGCGACGCGGTTGGAATACTCAATGCCGGTGATCATGCCCGACTCACCCAGCCACTCGTCGACCACCTGATGAAGCCAATCACCCATCAACGGGCCCGCCACCACCAGACCGGGGTAGCCCTCGACGTCGGTTGCATAGGGCATATCGAAGTGAATGCGGTGACCGTTCCACAGCGATGCGTTGTAGAGCATCTGCTGGACCTCGTCACAATAGTGCTCGCGCTGAGGAATGGCCATGCCTACGGTCGGTGCCAGAGTCATCGCAGAATCCTCGTGGTTTTCTCGCTGACCACCAGCTCGCCGTCGTCGTCGCGCACTTCCATCATCACTTCATAAAAGATGAGCGGGCCGCTGCGGCCGGCTTTTTCATAGATGTCAGTCAGCGTTCGAGTGGCGGTTAACCAATCCCCCGGCCGAATCGGCTTGTGGTAGCGGATATCGAGCCCGCCGGCCATCGCTTTTTCCAGCGGAAACTTCGGCAGCAATGAGTCGATGGATACGCCATCGGGAGAGAGCTCATTGAGGGGTACGACATCCCAGAACAAATGCAGATGGAAGAGCGGCGGTGCCACGTCGCCATCGAGATATTTGGATTGTCGGTTATCGGTGGCAATCGCGTACTTGCGGATATCGCGTCGTGTGACGATCTCTCGTCGAGGCTCGCTTTGGTTGCCAATGTGCGACAGTACGTCTTCAGAGAGCAGTCCACTCATACCTGACGGGCTCCATCCTGCCAGTACGGGTCGCGGAGATCCCGTTTCAGGATCTTGCCCGTGGGTGCCTTGGGCAGTGCATCCACGAAATCGACTGATTTGGGTTTTTGATACGAGGCGAGATGTTTGCTCGCCTCGGCAATAATGTCCGCCTCGGTCGCGATTTGACCAGGCTTCAATACCACCACGGCCTTGACGGCCTCGCCCCAGGTGTCGTCGGGGATGCCGAATACAGCAGATTCGAGTACCGCAGGATGTTGGTGAATTGCCGCCTCAACTTGTGTGCTGTAGATGTTCTCGCCCCCCGAGATAATCATGTCCTTGGCGCGATCCACGATAAAGACGTAACCCTCGGCATCCCAGGTGGCGATGTCGCCTGTCCACATCCAGCCATCGCGCAGCGTTTTTTCAGTGAGATCGGGGCGACGCCAGTACCCCAGCATGTTGGCCTCGGAGCGCACAATAATCTCGCCCGCCGCGCTGCCGTCTCTGGGCACCGGGTTGCCATCGGGGTCGACCACCAGAATTTCGGAGACGAATCCTTCACGGCCACAGGAGCCGAGTCGCTCAGGGTGGTCACCGGCGATTGCACGTTGGTGGTCCTCCTGCGACAGGAAAGTCATCGTCATGCCCTCGGTCTGGCCGTAGCCCTGAATCATGGTGCAGGGAAATGCCTCGAGCGCCGCCTCGACCACTGAGCGGGGCATGGGCCCGCCGCCGTATTGGAAGTTCCGTAGGCTGCTGAGGTCGTAGTCCTCGAAACCCTCGACCGCCATCATCCAATTGATCATTGTCGTGATGCCCAGGAACGCCGACACCCGTTCTTTTTGAATGACATCCAGCGCCAGTTTGGCGTCAAAATTAATAAGCACAACAGGACAGCCGTGAGCCATATAGTTCATGGCGAGTGCCACGGGAATGTGGAACATCTGCCCGGTGAGCATGTAGACGTCGGTGGGCACGATGCGCTCTGCGATGGACTGATTCAGCATGCCCATGTAGAGCGTGTGGTGAGAGTGCAGGGCGCCTTTGGACTCGCCAGTGGTGCCGCCGGTGTAGAGAATCAGCACGGGGTCATCGCCCGTGACCTCTGCCGAGGAGGCCGGTTCTGAATTGCTCGCGGATGCGATTAGCTGCTCATAATCACAGTCGGTCTTGGTGGTAAATACCAGCGTCTTGGAGATGCTCGTTGCGCTCGCCAGAGATTGGGTCAGCACGGCGTATTCCTCGGAACCAATCAGCACGCTGGGTTCGCCATCTTCCAGAATGCGCGCCATCTCGGGCTCTGCGAGCCGCCAGTTCAGGGGCTGGGCAATCAGCCCGCAGCGGGCGCAGGCGAAGAACACTTCCATATATTGGATGCAGTTCTTCGAAAGGATGGCGACCCGATCCCCTTTCTTGAGGTTCAGCCCTTCACAAAAGCCGTTCGCCAGCCGTCGGATCCGCTCATCGAGGGTGCCGAAGGTCATACGCCGGTCGTTGGGGATATCTATGAGTGCCTCGCGCTCTGGGTCGAGCAGCGCGGTTTTGGCGGGGATGCGACCGAGGTTCATCGCAGCCGCTTAATAAGCGCTGTCAAGGTCGATGTGGCGCCGGGATATTTTCCATTCGCCCTCGATTTCAGTGACCTGGTCGCGGTATACCCCGGTGGTCAACAACTTGGTTTCAGCATGCTCGGTGGCAAACAGCGTGAGGTATGACGTGACCGCCAGCGTATCGCCGGAGTCATCAAACATAATGTTGGTGATGTCATGACGCCGGACATCAGTCTGGCTCGACTTGGCGCCGCAGTAGAGCTCCATGATGCTGTCGCGGCCCTCAAAGGGGCCCACCATGTCGCCACCTGCGATCTGCATGCTCATGATCGCCCCGTCGGCGAAGCAAGCGCCGAGCTCATCAAGGTGCCCTTCATCGTAATAGTAGGCCATTCGATTGAGCAGTTCTGATATGGCGTAGCGGTCGTCGGCTGATGGCATGGTTCAAGTCCTCTGGAGACGTCATCTTTGTAGTTATCGGTGCGCCGGGCGCAATAACTTGTTCCGAACAAGTCGGAGAACTGTAGGCTATGTGGGTGCTCAGGATCAACCGAGGGTTGCGACTCGGTGGTGGGTCCGAGGTCAGCGAAAATCAGACATCCGTTTTGCGAATGTCGTTTGCCTCCAGCATGGCATCGGGTACCGGGCAATCCAGGGAGGCCGCCATGGCCTTGACCAAAGTGATCTCGATATCACTGATCACGCCATCATCGGCTGCTACCAAAGCCACGGCCTTGAGCACTGATACCTTGAGGAGCGGATAGCACTCGGCGAGGTTTTCTACCGCGTCACTAAAATGCGTCACGGTGAGGGCAGATATCTCGGGTAGCCGCAGCGGCAGTTCGAGCATCGCACTGCCGCGGTTAAATGCCCGATCAGTATCTTCATCCGTCAGGTAGGCCATGGTCCCCAGCACGATCGCCAAATGGTCAGTCACTGCTGTAAGCGATTTGTGTTTTGGGCGGGCAGGGCGAGTACCCATAAATTCGGGATCTAAAAAGTGCCGCACTGTTTGAAACAAGCACCACTCCGCCAGGGTTGTTTTGCCGTCCGCATTGATCCACTCAAGCAACAGCTCACGAAATGCTCGGTATTGTTCCGCAGAGAGTCCCCGCAGGGCCGGCAGACACAGCTCTAGCACAGCGAGTCGCTGCTCGGCATTGCGGGCTCTCAAAGGTTCGCACCATCGGCGAATGATGTCGGCGAGACCCTCAATGGGTTTGATATCAACCGCTGCCCACTGCGACGCCTCGTGCGGCGGGTCCCAGGCTAGAGCAAGTACCAGCGCCATCGCACCCAGTGGATCCCGGGTTTCCTGAAGCAAAGCCTCAGCCTCCTCGCGCTCGCCCGCATCGGCTAACGCCGGCCCTCCAGTTGCAGTTAACGCCGCCGTTGCACCGGCCGCGACAACTGCAATGGCACCCAGCGCCGCCTCATGACCCGGGTCATTGGCCGATTCATCGTCGGTGCCAAAGCCCTGTGAGGGTGATGCCGCGAGAAAAACGCCATCCCAGTGTGGATCGATACGCTGAATGCGTTCCTCAATCGGTGGATGCGTTGCAAAACCACTCCACAGCCGATGCTGTACCTGTCCAAAAAAGAGATGAGACATTTCCTCCGCACGCCCGGTCTCCACCAGCGTGCCTGAGTCATGCCCCCCGATCACTTTTAGCGCGTTGCCGATACCCTCCGGGTTACGGGTGAATTGCACCGCGGAAGCGTCCGCCAGATATTCCTTTTGTTTGGAAATAGCGGACTTGATGAGCCCTGCCATCAAGCCGCCGAGTAAACCGACGAGGTACAAACCCAGCCCCAATGCTACTAACGCACCCTGATTGTCGTCTTTGTTGCTGCGGTAGCGGCGTCGGTGGGATGAACTGCGGAGCAGAACGCCCCCAACATCACCAATGAAGGTGATGCCACGCAGCATAGCGGCGAGGCGGATGCTGAGTCGCATGTCGCCGTTAAGAATATGGCTGAATTCATGTCCGATGACGCCCTGTAATTGGTCGCGATCAAGGGTCATTAGTGCTCCGCGAGTGACCGCTACGACGGCATTGGCTGGGCTGGTCCCCGCGGCAAAGGCGTTGATACCCGGCTCCTCATTGAGCACGTAAAGAGACGGGACGGGCATGTTGGCGGCCAAGGCCATTTCCTGAACGATGTTGGCAGCCCGTCTTTCCAGCGGGTCGTCGGTGCCGGGTTGCACCAACGTGCCCCCCAGTGCGTTGGCGATTTGCTTTCCGCCCCGGGCAAAGTTGAACCAGTTCACGAGGGCAACCACGCCAATCACCACGGCCACCACCGCACCGACCGCAATAAATGATGGCCAATCGAAATAATCGAAAAAGGTGCCGGGGTCGCCTTCCGTCTCAAACAGTAACAGCCCGATGAAAAGAAGATTGGTGATGGCAACGAGCGCCAGCACGGCCAGCACAAAAAGTCCGGTGAGAAGTCGGGTATTACGCCGCGCGATTTCCTGTTCGCGGAAGAAATCCACGTATCAGAGAAAATTCAGGAAAAACTGACGTTAGGTGCTGCCTGAATCTCGGCGCTGTCCTCGAACTCAAGGAGCTCCGCGTCCTCGCGGTGTCCGAACTGATTGGCGATCACAATGTTGGGGAAGGATTGGCGGTAGGTGTTGTAGGCCATTACCGCATCGTTAAACCCCTG
>WTHO01000151.1 GCA_011523115.1 Halieaceae bacterium
CGGAGACGCCGGCCTCATAGTCAGCGCGGCTTTGTGCGGCCTGGTCGAGCTGACTTTCCAAGTCCAGTATCCGTTTACGTTTGTTATCCCCGCGGGCATTCATCGCCAGGTACCAACCCGCGACGCCACCTATGCCGCCGCCAACGATCAGTGCAAATAACAGGTTCACAGTTGAATACATGGTAGTCAGCACCCTTTCTAATCAGACATCTCTGCGAGTGGAGCAGTCGGTGCGCGATCTGCGTCTCTGGAGCCTCAGAGCACGCGCCTCCATGGCCTAGTGTACTGCAAGCACCTCGTGCGTCGAGAGTGACTTTTTGTCGATCCCCTTATCTGTCGGTGCCCTTGGGTAGAGCGCCATTATCTCCGGGATCCGCATCGGCGCTGTTGGCGCTGCGCCCGCCCAGCGCCGTCGAGAGACGGTCTGAGAGCAGTGCATTGATCTCGTGCTACGCTTCGCCCGGTTTTTTCCAGACATTTCCTCAATGACAGAACACTTATCGCCGCTGCAACGCTATGAGCGCGAGCTTGCCTCGGGCGCGCTGCTGCCCGACGTCGCACAGGCTGCCATTGTCCGCGACCTTGACGATTTGCACTTTCGGTTGGTGCAACGAGCCGGCCGTGAAGAGGGTGTCTGGACACGCGCGCAGCGTTGGATAGGCCGGTCGACAGCCCCAGAACGTGGGCTCTATATATGGGGGGGCGTGGGACGAGGTAAGACGCACTTGGTTGACGCTTTTTTTGAGAGCTTACCTTTTCGCCGCAAACTCCGAGTGCACTTTCACCGGTTCATGCAGCGTGTGCACAACCGATTGACGGCGCATAGTGGAGAAAAAAACCCGCTGGAAAAGGTCGCTCAAGAGATCGCAGATGAGGCGATTGCCCTGTGTTTCGATGAATTTTTTGTCAGTGACATTGGTGATGCCATGATACTTGGCGGGCTAATCGATGCGCTCTTTCAGCGCGGTGTGACGTTGGTTGCAACATCGAACATCCCGCCCGCAGACCTCTATCGGGATGGTTTGCAGCGCGCCCGATTTCTGCCAGCTATCGGCCTGATTGAGTCTCACCTTAACGTCGTGTGTCTCGACTCGGAGACCGATTACCGTTTTCGCACCCTAAACCGCGCTGACTTATGGCACGTGCCCCACGACCAGGCCGCCGCTGCAGCGCTGGGAGAGTATTTTTCATCTCTTGCGGGTAATGCATCAGTCGAACCGGCGAGCTTAGAGGTCAACCAGCGGAGAGTCGCTTTGGTTGCAGCCGCGCCGGGGGTCGCCTGGTTCCGGTTTGACACTCTGTGTGAGGAGGCTAGGAGCGCCGCTGATTACGTCGAGATTGCCCGAGAGCACCACAGCGTCCTTTTGGAGCAAATCCCTGTCATGACTTCCGACAGAGAGGATGCCGCCCGCAGATTCATCAATCTTGTGGATGAGTTTTACGATCGCAACGTTAAGCTGATTACCACGGCGGCGGCGTCGCCAGAGGCCTTGTATGAGGGGACGAGGCTGAGATTTGAATTTGATCGCACTGTATCGCGGCTTCAAGAAATGCGCTCGCAAGAGTATCTTCGGGCTGAGCACAGGCCTTGACACGAGGGCGGCAAATTAACGGTTGAAAGCCCTTATGCTCTCCAGTACCATCCGCGCTCCGTTTAAACCGCCCTCAGGGCTTCGGTTATGAAAACTTACAGTGCCAAGGCAGACGACATCCACCACGATTGGCTGGTCGTCGACGCCGAAGACAAGACGCTTGGCCGATTGGCCACCGAGATTGCCCATAGACTTCGCGGCAAACACAAGCCTGAGTACACCCCTCACATGGATATGGGTGACTACGTGGTTGTTGTGAATTGCGAAAAGGTGCGGGTGACCGGTGCGAAGCGAACCGACAAGATGTATTACCACCATACTGGTTTCCCCGGAGGAATCCGGTCAGCTAGCTTCGAGCAACTGATTGAGAAGGCACCGGAACGCGTTATTCAGCGCGCGGTCAAAGGCATGATGCCCCGCAGTCCCTTAGGCCGGGCAATGCTTAAAAAGCTGAAGGTCTATTCAGGACCCGCACACCCGCACGCGGCCCAGCAACCGCAGCCACTGACGATCTGAGGAGAGCCTGATGGCAACTGCACAGTATTACGGCACCGGGCGCCGAAAGACCTCGACAGCCCGTGTTTTCCTTCGCACCGGGAACGGCAACATCACTATTAATGGCCGCCCGATCGATGAATACTTCGGTCGAGAAGTGGCGCGAATGATTGTTCGGCAGCCTCTGGAGTTGACCGAGAACACGGAAACCTTTGATGCCAACGTCACGGTATCGGGTGGTGGAAGTTTTGGTCAGGCAGGCGCGATCCGACATGGGTTGACGCGCGCTTTGCTCGATTACGACGAAAGCCTGCGGGCTACGTTGCGGGCAGCAGGTTATGTCACGCGCGATGCGCGAGAGGTAGAGCGCAAAAAAGTTGGACTGCGCAAGGCGCGTCGCCGCCCGCAGTTTTCCAAGCGCTGATCGATCATTCGATGCTCCAAGAGGCCCGCCGATGCGGGCCTTTTTTGTGGCCTGAATTCACGTCCCGGAGCGCGTTGGGCTCCTGGATAGCGACCCGGTGGTGGATGAAGTGAGATTGAAGCCTCGAAAAGGAGCCACGACAAAGGGAAGGTGAATATCGTGCAGTACGTTTTTTTACTGATAGCGGTAGCTTTGGAAGTGTGTGGCACCATGCTGTTGCCCGTGAGCCAGAACTTCACCCGTCCCGTGCCTACGCTGTCATTGATAGGGTGCTACGCAGCCTCTTTCTACTGCTTAACTTTCGCCCTGAATACACTGCCGATCGCGGTGGTCTACGCCACGTGGTCTGGGCTGGGGATTTTCCTCATCACCCTGCTCGGATACCTTGTTTTTGAGCAGGCACTGGATTGGCGTGCTATTGCGGGCCTGCTGCTGATCGTGGCGGGGGTGGTATTGGTGAATAGCTTCGCCCCACACAAGTAATGGGTCGCCCAATCTTCGGCTGATCCCGGCCCGCGGGCGTTACGTATTTCAACTTGCTGGGGGCCTGCGTGACCATTACACTTCGCGCGCTGAATTCATCT
>WTHO01000263.1 GCA_011523115.1 Halieaceae bacterium
GCACAACGGCTGGTGCGATTGCTCTGCATCGAGTGCAGGGAGCCCTTTGAGCCGGGTGAAATGGAGCGCGATCGATTAGAGCTGAGTAGTGATCCTGCGCAGTTATACCGCGCAGTGGGTTGCGAGCACTGCAACATGACGGGGTACCGAGGGCGGACGGGTATCTACGAGCTCATTGAGATTGATGAGCCACTCCGCGAGGCGATTCATGCTGGTGAGGGGGAACAGGCGTTACTACGGATCGCGAGGCAGCGAAGCCCCGGCATTAACACCGATGGACGTCGCAGGATTCTTGACGGCGAAACCAGTCTGGAGGAAGTACTGCGGGTGACCGCGGTCAATTAAGCGATGACCGCGTTCCGATACAAGGCGCTTAACGGTGACGGGAAGTTGGTCAAAGGGGTGCTCGAGGGCGACTCTGACCGACAGGTCCGGGGAACATTGCGGCAGCGGCATCTGCGGCCTGTTGAGGTTGCTGAGGCGACGGCAACCGGACCTTCCGGTGAAACGGGCGGTTTTCGCCTGCTGCGCAAGCGATTAGGTAAAGGTGATCTGGCGTTAATCACCCGGCAACTCGCAACCCTGATTGCGTCGGCGTTACCCTTGGATGAGTGTTTGCAGGCCGTAGCAGATCAAAGCCGCAAGCCCTCCATCAAGTCCATGATGCTGCAGGTGCGTTCCAAAGTATCGGAGGGCCACACACTGGCGCATGCTTTGAATCAATTTCCCCAAGCCTTTGGAGAGATGTACAGAGCAATGGTCAACGCCGGTGAGGAGGCGGGTCAGCTTGCGCCGGTTCTGGAACAATTAGCCCACTACACCGAGACCCGTCAGCACACTGCCCAGAAGTTACAAATGGCCCTGATCTATCCTTTTGTGCTCATTGCAGTGGCGATCGCGGTGGTATCGGCACTGATGATTTTTGTCGTCCCGGAGCTAGTCGGCATTTTTGCGCATACCAAAAAGTCGCTTCCGCCGCTGACGGTCGGACTGATCTGGGTGAGTGATTTTATGCGCGATTACGCATGGGTCTGTCTCATAAGCATGGGCGTTTTTGTGTGGAGTTGCCGACGCGCACTGCGCCACCCCGGGCGCCGCAAACGCTGGCACCAACTGCTTTTGAGCGTGCCCGGTCTGAGGGGTGTTCTGATTGCTTTGGATAGCGCGCGATTCGCATCGACCTTGAGTATTTTGATGGCGTCGGGCGTGCCGTTGATTCACGCACTGCGCATTGCCGGCTCGGTGATGACGAATCTGGTGCTCCGTGAGGCGAGCACTGCAGTGTCGCTGGCGGTGCAGGAGGGGTCCAGCCTTAGCCGGGCACTCTCCCAGGAATCCTTTTTTCCGCCGATGATGATCCACATGGTCGCGTCGGGGGAGGTCAGCGGTGATCTGGAGATCATGCTTGAGCGTTCCGCGTTGAATCAGGAGCGGGAGCTTGAGATGACTTTGGGAACTATTATGGGGTTGTTTGAGCCGGCAATGGTGGTCTTGATGGGTGGGCTGGTGCTGACGATCGTGCTGGCAATTCTATTGCCGATTTTTGATTTGAATACAATGGTGAGGTAGGTGGCCATGAGAAGACCCAAGGGTTTTTCTTTAATCGAAATCTTAGTGGTGCTGGTCATTATGGGGCTCTTGATCAGTGTTGTGGCGCCAACGGTACTAAACAGTGCTGATGATGCGCGCATCCAAAAAGTGCAGGCCGACTTTAAGTCGATCGAGACTGCCTTGAAGATTTACCGTCTCGACAACTACGTCTACCCGACTACCGAACAGGGGTTGGATGCGCTGGTGACGCCAAGCACCTTGGATCCGGAGCCCCGCAATTTCAAACAAGGCGGGTACCTAGCGGAAACACCGATGGATCCATGGGGCCGCCCGTACTTATATTTGTCGCCCGGTGAGTACCGAGAAGTCGATATTTACTCGCTCGGGGCCGATGGACTGCCCGGGGGTGAGGGCCAGAATGCTGACATCGGTAATTGGAATGAGGCAGACGCCTAGAACCGATTTACCGACCGGTCATTTGGTCGTGGAGTTGATGGGCGCACCCCGGCGCGGATTCAGCTTGGTAGAACTGCTGGTTGCGGTCTTTGTGATCGTGCTGTTAACGGGTGTGGTGAGCCTGAGCGTTGGACGTGGCGGTGCTGATCTCGTGCTTGAGAGCGAGGTTCGCCATGTTGCCGGACTATTGTCATTTGCCAGTGCCGAAGCCGGCCTGTCGGCGATTGATCACGGCCTGCTGCTCAGCGAAGACGCTTCATCCGAGGGAACACGCTACCGTGCCACATGGTTGCGGCGCTTCGATCAGGGTTGGGCCGCCCCCCGTACCAGCACGGAGCTATTCCGTCCGCTCTCTTTGGCAGAGGGATATGAACTGCGACTCAATCTCGAGGGGCAGCCTGAAATAGACCTCGTTTCGGTTGACCCCGAACTCAATCCTGCGCCGCAGGTCGTGGCTTGGGCGGGTGGCGAGATGACGCCGGGATCGCTGGAGTGGAATGACCCGCGCACTGGCGACCTGCTGTACCGACTCGAGTGGGATTTGTTAGGGCGAATGACCGTGATGCCTAAGGGAGTCGCCGATGAAGCTGATTAAACCCGTGTTGTGGTCTCGCCGGCTGACGCGACCCTCGATGCCGCAAAAACGGGGTTCCGGATTCACCTTGGTAGAAGTCATGGTTGCGCTCGCGGTCGTCGCGGTAGCCCTGCCGGCACTGCTTTTGACGCTCTCACAGCAACTGGACGCGGTGCGCTACTTGGATGATCGCGCTCAGGCACAGTGGGTGGCCGCTAACCGCCTGGCAGAATTACGCCTGATATTGACTGCAAAAGGCACCCTGCAAAATGGGACTTTGTCAGGCACTGAGGAACTTGCAGGTCGGGAGTGGTATTGGTGGAGCGAGGGCGTTGAGACGCAACTGCCCGGTTTTTTTCGCTACGAGATTACCGTTGCCGATAATGAAGCCGGTCGGGATGCCCCCCTCCACACCCTCGATGGTTATCTTGCCAGGGAGACGGTCAGTGACCGGCGATGAGCAGGTACAACGGGGTTTTACGCTTGTCGAGGTGCTCATCGCCATGGCCATCACTGCGCTGGTCTCGGTTGTCGCATACAGTGGTTTGTCCGCGGCGCTCTCTGGCGCTGAGAGCTTGCGCAGTTCAGCGTCTCGGTCACATGACTTACAGCAGACGCTCGGGCTTTTGAGCCGCGATTTGCGTCAGGTCGTTAACCGCCCGGTAATCGATGAGTTCGGGCAACGGGTGCCGGCACTGACGGGGGGTGAATTGGCCCAGACCATGCTCTCTCTCACGCGGGCGGGTTGGCATAACTCTACCGCCGCGCCGAGGAGCACTCTGCAGCGAGTGCGCTGGTGGCTGGAAGAGGAGCAACTGTGGCGTGGCCATTTCCCCGTTCTGGATCGGACCACCGGCACGGAGCTCATTGAAACCCCGATGATCGACAACGTTACGCGATTTGAATTGCGCTTTTTGCCTTCACTCGATCAGTTGGAGAGTGATCGTAACGACGTGATCGATCGCCGAAGCTGGCAGGAGAATTGGGTCGCAGATCTCTCCCAGCCTGATCAGTTGCCGCTCCCCCCGGTGGCGGTGGAGGTCCTGCTCGAGGTGGCAGGCTTGGGCGAGATCAGGAGGCTATATGTGTTACCCGCGAGTTAAACGCAGGGCTGCACAAACAGGCGCCGCGCTGGTGGTCGCCATGCTGGTATTTGCGTTGGTCGCTGCGCTAATGGTCGGTTTGCAGCGTGATTTTTCTCTCATGCTGCAACGAGGCACGCATCAACTCTTCTCTGAGCAGGCCTGGTCTTACCTGATGGGTGCGGAGGGTTTGGCGCAGCTTGCGCTGCGCGCAGACAGCCGCATCGACGCGCGCACAGAGCAGCCCTCTGACCACCTTGGTGAAGTCTGGGCGCAACCGCCAACACCGTATCCACTGGAGGCGGGGGGTTGGATGCAAGGCGGGCTCGAGGATTTACAGGGACGCATCAACCTAAATTCGCTGGTTGACGCACCGGTATCAGATGCCGCCAATTCAGGTGCGGGCACTGACGCCGCGAACCCGCGCGATGACAACCCGGTAGAGAGTGAGGAATCAAATGACTTGGAGCGCTCTGGGGAGCGCTGGAATATCACCCAGAAGTTACTGATCCGATTGTTGCAGGCACTCGGTGAGGCGTCATTGCCGCAGGAAGAGGCAATGGCGCTGACCGACGCGATTACAGATTTTATTGATCGTGATAACGATCGGCGAGAGAAAGGCGCCGAGGCAGGGGAGTATCGTTACGCTGACTTTCCGTACTTGCCGGCCAATCGCCCGCTATCCAGTGTCAGCGAACTGCGGGCGGTGCAGGGCATGACGGAGCCGGTTTACCGGGCCTTGGCACCCTTTGTCACCGTATGGCCGGACGTGCCGAGCCGATTGAACATATTGACTTGCCCGCTGCCCGTTTTACGGGCGCTCAACGGGGATAGTCAGCTTTCGCCGCTACCTCAAATGGAGGCGGAGCGCATCGATGCCTTGCGTCGCGAGGGCGCCATTACGGGTGTTGAGGATTTGCTCAATGACCCCGCGCTGGAGGGACAGCAACTGGCGGCGTTGAAACCGCTGTTGGATGTGAAAAGTGATTGGTTTTTGCTCGATGCGACGGTCGAACTCGTGGACCGGGAGCGACACCTATTTAGCGTTCTGCGGAGACGTGAGGAGCAGGTCGTCGCTGTTTTTCGCTCGGAGGGCGAGCTATGATGCGCGGCCTGCTGATGATCAGAGGTGCGTTGACCCGGTCAAGTCCTCGCCCATGACAACTGAGAATTTCAACATTGTGCGGTGGCACGGGGGAGAAGGGGTGCTGATACGGCCGGGACTCCCCCCCCAAGCACTCAACCCTGATGGCCTGAGCCTGCCGGCGCACTCTTTTTTGGCGCTGCCCTCCGACGTGGTGAGGAGCCTGTCCGTGCCCGTGGCACCCGACGAAGTGAAACATCTTCGACAGGCGTTGCCTTTCATGCTCGAGGAGTCTCTGCTCGAGGACGTGACGGAGTTGCATTTTGCCCACGCACCGCTCGACAACGAATCGCATGCCGTAGCCGTAGTGGGGCAGGGTGCCATGGCCCAGTGGGCTGAGGACATGCCCGAGGAACTCACTGAGTTGCCCTGGATACCTGAGGCCCTGTGCCTGCCCTGGTCAGAGGGTCAATGCACTTTACTCTTCGAAGCGGACCACGTGTTGGCGCGCTGGTCGCGGGCCGACGGGGCGCGGGTCAGCACGGCACTACTGCCCGCCTTACTGGATACCCTGGAATCCGAGGTGACCGCCTGTATTGCTTATGGTGCCGATGAGACGTCGGCGCGAAGTGTCCTGCCTCAAGCCTTCCAAAATATTCTGCAATGGCGCCAGGGCGGGTTTTCTGAGTTGTTACTGCTGACTGATGGCGATTCGGCAGGGCCTGATCTTCGGCAGGGGGAGTTTGCCCCGAGGTTGCCGCTATTGCGTTGGTGGGCGACTTGGCAGCGAGTCGCGATCGCGCTGGGTGTGGCACTCATTTTCAAAACGGGCCTGTCGGTCGCCGATTATCAGGTGCTGAGGGCAGAGGATGTAAAGCTGCGCCAAGCCATTCAGGAGAGTTATCGAAGAGTGAATCCGCAGGGTGCTGTCGTTGATGTCGAAAAGCAACTGAATCGACAGCTCGCGGAGTATGGCGCAGGGTCCCAGAGCCAGCTATTTACGCCAAGCCTCGTGTCGCTTTTGGGCGCCGCTTCCAGTGTACCCGGTATCAAGCTCAGTTCAGTCAACTATAGCGGCGGCCGAGAAATACGAATCAACGTAGCGGCGCCTGACTTTCAATCGGTAGAACAACTGAGAGAGCAGTTGGGCAAATACTCACTGTCCGCAGAGCTTGAGAATTCCAATGCGCGGAGCGAGGGTGTGGTGGCGAGACTCAGGGTGGAGCTCAAATGATACGCCGCTGGTTCGAATCGCTGTCGCGCCGGGATCAGTTGGCGTTACTGGTGCTGGCGCTCGCCATCGGCGCCTGGCTCTTCATCCAGGTGGTCTTCGTTGAGTTGGACGGTGGGCGCAAGCGTCTTGCTGACAGTAATCAGAGATTGGTGGAAAAGCTCAACCGGGTAGACCTGAAGGTGGAGCAGTTGACCGTTTTGCGAGCGGGAGGCAATAGCGGTCAAATTAATTTGACCCGTACACTCAATCAGGCCAGTCAAGCAAACGGATTGCCGGTAAAGCGGTTGCAGCCGAATAGTCGTGGCGAGGTGCAGATCCGGTTTGAGGCTGTCGATTTCGATGGATTGCTGCAGTTTCTTGAGCAAATTGAGGGGGCCTCCGGTTTGGCGGTCCTCGAGGCATCCATTAGCAGTGCAGGGCGGGCCGGCGGCGTTAATGCAACCTTGAGAATTTCAGGGAGCTGAGTTGTGGAGTGGTTATGGCATAGAAGGAAGCCCCTAGCTGCCCTGTTGCTCATCACATTACTGGTCGTTCAAATGCCAGCCCGGCCCCTGCAGTGGTTATTCCCCCGCGACCGTCTGGTGCTCTCGGGGCTCACTGGGACGCTCTGGTCGGGAAACGCAACCAGAGCGTGGCTGGTGGTGGATGATCAACCTTTGATGTTGGGGCGCGTTGATTGGCAGTTTCGGCCTTGGCGGCTGCTGTGGAGTGAGCCCTTGAGTGTCACGACCTCTTGGGGAGATCAGGTTTTCCAGACTGATTTGGGTGTGAGGCTCACCGGTAGGTTGGTAATGAGCGACGCGCGCATCAATTTTGATACTGAAGTATTGCGGAGATTTCTGCCGATTTATCTGGGCGGCTCTGCCGGAGGCAGGTTCGAACACGTCGTGTGGGGGCCGCAGGGCATCGAGGGCGCCCAGGGCGTTATCTCGCTTCGAGACACCGTCTGGACTGCTCGCAGTGGTCTGATACCCCTTGGCAGTTATCGCGTCGATCTTCGTGACGCACCGATAACCAATGAGCAAACTGCGGAGACTGATTCCCCAGACAGAGAGGTGATTAAAGGTATTGTGAGTACCGAAGAGGGGTCTCTCCAGCTTGATGGCATCGTGAGTCTGTCTCAGGTGGGCTACGACGTCTCCCTCAGTGCGAAGGGCCCGGTGGCCAAAGACGAGGGTTTTCTCCGCGCGGTATCCGTGGTGGCCACACCCACGGCAGACGGCTTCGATGTCGTCCTCCAAGGTGCTTTGTAAGGTTGTCAACATGGGCTGTGACACGTAGCGTGGGCGTCATCCCAAGCAAACGATAAAAACAACTTTTCAGGGGAGCCCGGGTTCCCCGGTCATAACATTCAGGAGCCCCATTTATGGTGTCTACGGGAAACGCGATGTGGTCCAGTCGCTTCGCTTTTATCATGGCCTCGGTGGGCTTTGCTGTGGGCCTCGGCAACATTTGGCGCTTTCCATATGTCACTGGCGAGAACGGAGGTAGCGCCTTCGTCCTGATCTACTTACTTTGTGCTGTGGCGATTGGCATTCCCTGTCTGATGGCAGAGCTGCTTGTTGGTCGTCGTGGCGGGGGGAGCCCACCTACTGCGATGGCGGCGGTCGCTGCAGAATCCGGCCGAAGCGAGCGCTGGAAGGTAGTAGGGGGGTTGGGTGTCGTGACAGCCTATACCATCGCCATCACCTATGCCGTGGTGGTGGGTTGGGTGCTGTGGTATCTCGCTCGGGCGATCTCGGCCGGTTTCGTGGGTTTTGACGCGGCCACTGCTGAGGCCACTTTTTCGGGATTGCTGGCTGATAACCAAGCGATGGTTCTATGGACGCTGGTCGGCAACCTTATCGTCGGCGGGATCATCTACGCCGGAGTGACAGCGGGAATCGAACGTGCCGTCACGATTATGATGCCGTTGATGTTCTCTCTGTTGGTCGGACTGAGCATCTACAATTATTTTGCGGGCGGTTTTATTGAAACGCTGCAATGGCTGTTTACACCCGATTTCAGCAAAGTGAGTGGCGCCACCTTTCTTGCTGCTGTCGGTCAGGCTTTCTTTTCCATCGGTGTAGGTATGGGTGGCATGATGACTTACGGTGCCTACCTGCCCCGGGACTTCTCGATTGCCAGGGGTGCGGGGACGATCGTTTTGGCAGATACGCTGATCGCATTGCTCGCGGGCTTTGTGGTGTTCCCGGCGGTGTTCCACTTCGGTCTCGACATGGCCAGCGGCCCCGGATTGATTTTTCAGACGTTGCCCGTGGCCTTTGCGCAAATGCCCGGCGGCGGAGTGTTTGCCGTACTGTTCTTTGTCATGCTGTCTGTCGCAGGCGTGACGTCCATGGTGGGTCTGCTGGAGAGTGTCACCAGCTGGACCAAGGAAAAGCTCAACGTATCCAGGCAACGCAGCACGATTTTGGTTGTTGGGTCGGTCACCACTCTCAGCGTGGTGTCGGTGCTGAGCTACAACATTTGGGCTGACTACCAGTTGCTTGGCATGAACTTTAATGAACTCACCGAGGCGCTGTACGACAAACTCTTTTTACCCATGGCGGGTTTGCTCGTCGCGCTATTTACGGGGTGGTTCATGCACCGTGACGCCAGTCAGGATGAGTTACGGGATGACTCGCAGTGGTTCGGCCTTTGGCGAGGTTTGACCCGTTTCATCGTCGTGCCAGCGGTAGCGCTCATTTTGATCACGGGTTTGGTCTGATCATATGCTGCTGACCGTTACCGATTGGCTTTGGTCCTATGTCTTGATCACAGCGCTTCTCGCGGTGGGGGTTCGCTTTACTGTGGGATCACGAGCTGTGCAGGTCCGATTGTTCCGGCGCACCCTCAGCGTTTTGTCCAATATTGACTGGAAAGGGTCTGATCGCGGCATCTCCAGTTTTCAGGCGTTAGCCGTCAGCGTTGCCGGGCGAGTGGGCGGTGGCAACATCGCGGGTGTCGCGGTGGCGATCACATTAGGTGGCCCGGGGGCGTTGTTTTGGATGTGGCTGATTGCGCTACTCGGCATGTCAACCAGCCTATTTGAATGTGCTCTGGCTCAGCTCTACAAGCGGCGCCACGGTGATGAGACTTTCCGCGGGGGTCCGGCTTACGTGATGCGTTACGGCTTGGGCTGGCGAGTGATTCCCGTGATTTACAGCGTCCTACTTCTGGTAACGATAGGTTTTGGCTTCAACGCGGTCCAGAGTTATGTGGTTACCACATCAATTGAATCGGCTTTCGGTGTGCCCGCTGCGCTCAGCGGAGCGGTCATGACCGCGATGATGGCGATCATCCTTTTTGGCGGTATCAGACGGCTTGCGGTGGTATCAGAGGTAGTGGTTCCTGCCATGGTAATTGGCTATCTGGTGTTGGCTATCTGGGTACTGATACTGAATTTCACCGATATCCCGCGGGCCATTGCGCTGATATTTTCCTCGGCCTTCGGGTTGGAGCAGGCAGTGGGCGGCGGCGTGGCTGCCGCGGTTGCCCAGGGTGCCCGGCGAGGGTTGTTCTCGAATGAGGCGGGCTTGGGAACGGTGCCCAATGTGGCTGCGGCCGCTGACGTGCCTCATCCCATGTCCCAGGGGCTGGTGCAGTCGCTGAGCGTATTCATTGATACTGTCATTCTGTGCACGGCCACTGCGCTGATTATTCTGATGTCCTCGGTTTACGGGTCGGACGGCCAAACTGTGCAGGGCGTGGTACTGACCCAGATGGCGGTGGCAGAGCACTTGGGCCCAATCGGGGAGCCTCTTGTGAGCATCGCACTGGTGTTGTTTGCTACCACGACCATTGCCTACAACGCCTTTTTGGGTGAGAACAGCATTGCCTACTTCGAGCGCCTTGGGCGTTGGGCGGTACCGGTTTTCAGATTAAGCGTGTTGGTGATGATTGCCTGGGCATCGGTACAGGATCTGGGGACTGTATTTGGCTTTGCAGACCTGACAATGGCCTTGCTGGCGCTGACCAATTTGTTGGCGCTCTGGGCCTTATATCCCGTTGCGATATCGCTACTACGTCACTTCGAACAGCAGTTGGAGGCAGGATTGGCGCCGCAATTCAGCCGTGACGAGATGCCCGAGGAAGCGCTCGACCCTGCCAGTTGGCCCTCTGAGCAGTAACCTTAAAGACGTCTACTGGACCTCGGATAACTCCACACGGAAGCGCTTTTCCACACCCTCCCGAGTGGTCACGATGTCGATGGTGTCGCCAACGCGATGCTT
Source organism: Halieaceae bacterium (assembly GCA_011523115.1). Lineage (GTDB taxonomy): Bacteria > Pseudomonadota > Gammaproteobacteria > Pseudomonadales > Halieaceae > Luminiphilus. The sequence continues at coordinate 10,196 of WTHO01000263.1, forward strand.
CTCCATAGCAGACAGAAACTCGTCGTTGTTGGCCACGCGTTCGCCCTCGATCTCTACGATCACGTCGCCGAGGATAATTTCGCCTCTGGACCCCCGTCGGGCGCCTACCATACCGGCATTGTCTGCGGGGAATCCGCGATAGGTTCTGACAATGGGCACGCCATCGACGCGGTAGCGTCTTAACCAGCGATCAGATGCGAGCTCTACACCGAGGACCGGCCGCATGATTTTCCCGAAGGCGATGAGTTGCGGGACGACTTCGCTCACCGTATTCACCGGAATGGCGAACCCGATGCCGGCACTGCCGCCGCTGGGTGAGAAGATGGCGGTGTTGACGCCCACCAGCTGTCCCAGTGAGTTGAGTAATGGTCCACCCGAATTGCCGGGGTTGATCGCGGCATCGGTTTGAATCACACCGCGTATGGTGCGATTGCTGGGCGATTGAATTTCTCTATCCAGCGCGCTCACAACCCCGACTGTCAGTGTGGTGTCGAGGCCAAACGGATTACCAATCGCCATGACCTTGCGCCCGACCGAGAGTTCCGAGGAGTCGCCCACCGGCAGTTCGGTGAGGTTGCCCGGTGGGTCAATGATGCGGAGAACGGCGAGATCTCTCTCCGGCGCCAAACCGACCACCTCGGCCTGAAAGACCTGTTCATCGGCGAGGGTGATGGTCAAACGGTCGGCTCCCGAGACCACGTGGTAGTTGGTGACTACCAGACCAGACTGTGCATCCCAGACGAAGCCGGAGCCCGCTCCCCTCGGGATTTCGGTGATGTTCCGCGTGAAGCGTTGGCGACGTAGCTCGCTTGATGTGACAAACACGACGGCAGGGCTCGCCCGTTGAAAAACTTCAGTCGTGTTGGCCTCGTCATCAGTTGAAAAGCTGAGGTAATCAGCCGTCTCGGAGGCGAGGGTCTGCGGGGTCCCAGGCTGCAGCAGTAGCGCAGCGAGGCAGGCTGCCGTCAGTCTCTTTAGCATCATGCGTTCTGGAGCGCCAAAATACGGTCATCAAGTGGCGGGTGGGAGCGAAGAAGCTCTCCCAATCCCCCTCCGCCTCCGGCGCGAATGCCGAAAGCAGTGAGTTCTCCGGGCAGGTCGGCAGGCTGTCCCTGCTCGGCTTTCAGTCGCTGTAAGGCGGCAACCATACCTGCGCGCCCGGCGAGGTGAGCGCCGGCAGCATCAGCCCGATACTCGCGATACCGCGAGAACCACATGACGATCATGCTGGCGAAAAGTCCTAAAACCATCTCTGCGACGAGGGTGACGATCCAGTAGCCGATACCGTAGCCGCGTTCGGTCTTGAAAACGACGCGGTCGACCGTATGCCCAATCACTCTGGCAAAAAACATGACAAAGGCGTTGACCACCCCCTGAATCAGGGCAAGGGTAATCATGTCCCCGTTTGCCACGTGCCCAATTTCATGGGCGAGCACGGCGCGAACCTCGTCCTTATCGAATCGCCGCAGTAACCCGGTGCTCACCGCCACCAGCGCATTATTTCGATTCCAACCCGTGGCAAAAGCGTTTGCGGCGTCCGAGGGAAACACCCCGACCTCGGGCATGCCAATCCCCGCATTGGCGGCCAGTGACTGGACTGTCTCCAGTAACCACTTTTCATCCTGATTTCGCGCTGTCTCGATAATCTGCGTCCCTGTGCCGCGTTTGGCGGCACCCTTTGAAAATAGCAGCGAAAACAGGGACACGCCCATCCCATACAG
>WTHO01000081.1 GCA_011523115.1 Halieaceae bacterium
CAGTATTTAAATAATCTTCTAGATATATAGATTTATTACTTTAATGAGAAATCTGGGATTAACTCGATCAATCCCTGTGTTCTGGATCATTGTCGGCTTCATTAAATGGTATGGCTTGATGGAGTTGTGGGAAAAGCAACAGTTCATCCTCTGCTGTGACCCGTTTATACTCACGCCCCCTTTTCGGCCGTGGCGTGTCTGAATGATCAAGCACCCCGAAATTTATGATGTCATTGTTGTCGGTGGTGGTCATGCTGGCACTGAGGCATCTTTGGCAGCGGCGAGGCTGGGCGTGCGCACGTTACTGATCACCCACTCGATTGACACGCTGGGACAAATGTCCTGCAACCCAGCAATCGGGGGAATCGGTAAAAGTCACCTGGTTCGCGAAATCGATGCGCTCGGTGGTGTGATGGCGCGTGCGACTGATCAAGCCGGCATCCAGTTCAGAGTGCTGAATGCACGGAAGGGCCCGGCTGTACGTGCCACCAGAGTGCAAGCGGACAGGGCACTGTACCGGACAGCGATCCGCACAGCCTTGGAGGCGGCCGAGGATCTGGAGATTTTTCAGGACGCCGTCGAAGATATTGAGTTATCTGGTGAGCGTGTCACCGGTGTGTTGACCCGTTCGGGTATCTCATTCAGAGCAAGTACGGTGGTTCTGACTGCAGGTACCTTCCTGCACGGCAAGATGCATGTAGGACAGGAAAACCGATCTGGTGGCAGGATGGGCGATCAAGCAGCCATTGGATTGGCGGACCGGTTACGTGAAGTGTGTCCCCGCGTCGGCCGGCTCAAGACTGGCACGCCTCCCAGAATAGACGCGAGATCGGTTGATTTCTCTGCCATGGCCGAGCAGTGGGGAGATGAACCCCGGCCCGTGATGTCCTTGATGGGTGATCGCACTGTTCACCCTGAGCAGCGATGTTGCTGGATTACAGAAACCAATATCAAAACCCATGACATCATCCGCAGCGGGCTTGATCGTTCGCCGTTATTCAGCGGCAGTATTGAAGGGGTCGGGCCCCGTTACTGCCCGAGTATCGAAGACAAAATCCATCGTTTTGCTGATAAACCCTCGCATCAGATTTTTATAGAGCCCGAGGGACTGACTTCCACCGAGTTATACCCAAACGGGATATCCACGTCGTTACCCTTTGATATTCAACTGGATCTGGTCCGTTCGATTAAAGGATTGGAATCCGCGAGGATTACGCGCCCGGGCTACGCGATCGAGTACGATTATTTTGATCCCAGAGACTTGCACCATAGCCTGGAGACCAGATCGATTCGTGGTCTTTACTTTGCGGGGCAAATTAACGGGACAACGGGGTATGAGGAGGCTGCGGCCCAAGGCTTGGTGGCCGGTTTGAATGCCGCGCGTCAGTCGCTTTCGTTACCTGCCTGGGAGCCTCGCAGAGACGAGGCTTATATTGGCGTATTGATAGATGATTTGGTGACTTTGGGAACCAACGAACCCTACCGCATGTTTACCTCTCGCGCCGAGTATCGGCTGCAACTGCGCGAGGATAATGCCGACCTCAGGCTCACCGAGGTGGGCCGCTCCATGAATTTAATCAGCGATACACAGTGGTGTCGTTTCGTTGAAAAACGAGAGGCCATTGAATCCGAGCGCGCGCGCCTAAAACGAACCTATATTCAAGCGGGTAGTGAGCAAGCCAGCGCTTTGGAGGCGGTGTTGACCCAGTCTTTGTCCCGGGAGTACTCGCTGGCAGAGCTACTGAAGCGTCCAGAGGTTCACTACAGCGCTATTTATGAGGTGTCACCCCCGCAAGGTGGCATAGACGATGCCGTCGCTGAACAGGTCATGATCCAACTCAAATACGCTGGCTATATCGGTCGGCAACAACAGGATATCGATCGTGTGACTCGCCACGAAAAGATGTCGATACCTGCAGATATGGATTTCAGTCAGGTAGAGGGGTTGTCGAATGAAATTCGTCAAAAACTTTCCGAACATCGGCCCGTGAATCTGGCTCGAGCGGGCCGTATACCTGGCGTTACGCCCGCCGCACTATCTCTTCTTCTGGTGCACCTCAAAAAGCGGGATCTAAGTGATGATTCCCGCGTCATAGCGCATGGTTGACGCTGAGCGGGAGCTCCTCCACAACGCCTCACAAGAAATGAATCTCTCGTTAAGCGGGAACCAGATTGATCATTTGATTGCCTATGCGGATTTGCTCGAGAAATGGAATCGAGCATATAACTTGACGGCGATACGCGACCGGCGAGAGATCTTTTCCCGCCACCTTATCGAGAGTTTGTCTATTGCTCCTTTTGTGACGGGTCGCCGTCGGCTGGACGTCGGCACGGGCGCGGGTCTGCCCGGTGTGCCCCTGGCAATCTTGGAGCCTTCCGTGACTTACATCCTTTTGGATAGTAATGGGAAGAAAACGCGGTTTTTGACAGAGGTGAAACGTTCTCTGGGTTTATCTAATATCGAAGTGCAGACGGCGAGAGTGGAAAAGTGGGAACCCGACGAGCCTTTCGACGCTGTTGTCACCCGGGCGTTTGCCGATTTAGCAACCACCTGCCAGAGAATCGGCCATGTGTTGGCCCATCAAGGTATGCTCTTCGCGATGAAAACAGAACGTGCTAACCAGGAAATGTTCGCGATTCCTGATCATCTCGAGCAAGTATCCTGCCGGGATATTGCCATTCCAGGCAGAGACTGGCCTGTTCAGTTGCAGGTCATCAGACGTCGACTGGAGTCAGACCAATGAAAGTCATCGCCGTTGCAAATCAAAAAGGTGGCGTCGGAAAAACCACGACCAGCGTTAATTTATCGGCGGCGCTGGCTGCAATGGAAAAGCGAGTATTACTGATTGATCTTGATCCCCAGGGCAATGCCACTGTGTCCCTCGGACTGAACAAGGGCGATCTTGGGGCGACTGCTTATGAACTGATGGTCGAGCAGCAGCCTTTATCTGCCGTCGCAACCACTATTCCGGATCTGGGGCTGGACTGCGTGCCCGCGGATGGGGATCTGACGGCAGCGGAGGTGGCTTTATTATCT
>WTHO01000117.1 GCA_011523115.1 Halieaceae bacterium
CCGCAACCGAGCTGTATTGCAATCAATAAACATAACCACAGCCTGTGAGGCTTTCTCCCAATGCCGCCGTAAATCATTCGCTAAGACGCCTGTCAGATCACCAGAGAAGAGAGGATAAAGAGTCTCACTGCGCCACGCCAACGCGCCATGGATTCATGCAACGCGGACATAGAGGGATGACGGCTCACTGCCCACGCTAACCTGAGCAATCTGAGCTCGAGCCCTCCCCCATTCCAAAATAAAACATCAGCATGGCTACCGGGAGGGAAACTGCACACACGACCGCCATCGATGCACCGACGGCACCCGCGTCAGCGAATACGTAATCGGTAACCAGCGCGACGGACGTCGGACCCAATGCCAGCCCGAATAAATTCACGATCACCACATAAATGCCAGCAATCACGCCGCGCATCTCGTTTGGCGTGACCGCCTGCAAACCGGTTGTAAAAAGCGCCATCGGCACGGTGACAAAAAAGCTGGAGACGGCGATGGCCACCAATGCCAAAGTGGTATCGGCGGTGAACCCTGCAAACACAATAGCGGGTAGCAATACTGCCGCCGCCAACGTTGCGACTCGCAAGCCAGCGTCTTTATGGCCCCTTCGAGTGAAATACTTGGCAAGGACCGGGCCGCTCAGAACACCTGCCGAACCACAGAGCAGGGCAATGCTGCCATAACCGCGGCCAGCATCTGCGATATCCATCCCGTGAACCCTAATCAGCAATGTCGGCACCCAAGCCTGCAGGGCATACAGCGTAATAACAATAAAAGGTGCGCCAAGCAGATAGGCACCGTATACCTTTTTTCTGGAGCGAACGAAATCCATGCCCTCGCTCCACGACACGCTCCTCGCACCTGTATCGCTCAGCGTCTCCTTTCTCATGGGTTCAGAGAGGGTGGCCAGAATCATGGCCAGGAGAATCCCCGGCAGGCCCACCGCGATAAACGTGAATTGCCAGGAGGCCATATCTCCCAGAATCGGCAACGTGACCTGATCAGCCCAACTAATGACCTCTGCCCCGATAATGAGCGACAAGCCCGCACCAAGGTAGGGACCCATTAAGAATATACTGACCGGTAACCCTCGCTTGTCCTCGGGGAAATAATCAGCGAGCAGCGACCACGCAGCAGGCGTCACTGAGGCCTCGCCAGCCCCCACACCCATTCTGCCAATCGCCAATTGGGTCATCGTTTTCGAGAGACCACAGAAAACGCAGGCAACACTCCAGAAGATGATGCCGCCGATCAGCACTTTTACCCTGCTCACAGTATCGACCAATCGCCCGACAGGGATACTGAGGATCAAATAGGGGACGACAAAAGCCAGTCCCTGCAAGAAACTGATTTGGGTATCGGACAGCAGCAAATCAGCCTTGATGGGCTCAACGAGCAAATTGACAATCTGTCGGTCAATGAACGAGAACGTATAGGTGGCTGTGAGTACGATGGTGGCGTACCACGCCAGCGAGGTATTCGATGTAAAGCGACGATCATTCATCCGTCGCCTCGCTGGATGCATCCAATGGCTGGGGGCGAGCAAGCAGTTCAATCAGCTTGAATTTCTGAATTTTTGTGGCAGAGGATGGCCATTCGTCAACGAATCGGACGATGCGGGGCACTTTGAAGGACGCGATCTTATTTCTGCAGAACTGGATGATTTCCTCCTCAGCGCAATGTGCGCCGTCAGAGAGCTCAATAAACGCTGCGGGGACCTCTCCGAGCCGGTCATGCGGCGCCCCGACTACCTGAGCCATTTTTACAGCGGGATGAGTGAGCAATAACCCCTCTATCTCCAGTGCTGCAACGTTCTCACCGCCCACCTTTAGCATGTCCTTTAGTCTACCGCGGAAGGAAAGACGCCCTTGCGCATCCAGCGCGCCGATATCACCCGTACGCAACCAACCATCCTCGGTCATCACCGCCCGCGTTTTCTCGGGGTCTTTATAATAATCAGTAAACAGGGCGTACCCTCTCAACTGAATTTCACCCTCCTCATCTGGGGCGAGTTCACTCCCGGATTCCGGGCAAACAATACGGGCGTCTATGCCCTCAAAAGTCCGACCGCAGGTGTGTGCCCTCTCGAGGTCGGTCTCATCGGCACTACCGTGGCAGGCGACCCCTGAAATCTCGGTCAATCCGTAGGCACTGACGTGCACCGCCTGTGGGAGTTGCGCCATGTTCTCGAGAAGCCGCGACGCCGGCGCGACGTTATTCACCAACCGCACTCTGGCCATTTTGTCGGCTTGAAAAGCCTCGTGCGACAGCAGATCTCCCATGATTGCGGGAAAAGCCGGAAACAAAATCGTGGGTTCCACGCGATAAATTTGCTCAAGTGCGCGATCAACATCGAAGTGCGTGTCAGACGCATACGCCGCACCAGCCCACATACTTGCGACCATGGGTAGCAGACTCGACATATGAAAAAACGGTAAGGGGTCCCAAAGACAATCATCCTCTGTAATCGCAAAGCGCTCTTGTTCCGCGGCGGCGTTCCGAACAAACGCCTCGTGGGAGAGCCTGCATCCCTTGGGCACCGAGGTCGTGCCGGAGGTATAGATCATCAGGCAGATGGACTCTAATCCCACACTCGCTGAGCGCTCAGTGACTGCCTCGTCAGTGACATCTCTTCCCCACTGGTCAAAATCTGTCGACGAGGTAAACCCGGGCTTTTGAGTGGCCTCAAACATGACAATGGACTTGAGTAACGGCGCTTCCTCAATGCGTAGCTGGCTTGGATCGGGCGAAGTACTGATTTCTGGATAGCAATCGGTCAGGTGGGCAGAGAAGTCGACTCGGTCGTCGAACTGCGACGTGGTGAATAGCAGTCGGATATCGCTGTCGGCGATCACCTGCTTCAGTTCCGCGCCGCGATATCTTGCATTTAACGGCACTGCCGTGGCGCCGGCCATGCTGATAGCAAAGATGGATTCAACATACTCCGGCAAGTTGAGTGACAGAATCCCAACGTGGTCGCCGGCCCGCACACCAGCACCGATTAAAGATCGCGCCTTTCGCTTGGCATT
>WTHO01000244.1 GCA_011523115.1 Halieaceae bacterium
TCTGCCACGATCTCGCCGCGGTGCATCACGATCACTGCCAGCGTGTTGCGGCCGCTCTCGGGAGGTTCGGCAAAGGCGCGGTCGAGCGCCCTGCGGAGCTCGGGCTGACCCGTCTTTACCGGTGAAAGGTGGGCAGCGGATTTGCCGGGGTCGGCCGAGGCAAAGGCTACCTCATCAGTCCCTGACGGCGCGTCGGCGGCCCCCCCTGTCAGCACCGTGCAACCATAGTTAAAGCGGTGCTGAACTCTGATCTGTTGACCCAGCATCCGGGCCGTCACCATCCGCTCATCCACATTCAGTTGGTAGGTCAGCAAATGATGCAGGGGGGAGACGGTTGCGAGTCGCGGTAACACATCTGTTTCGACGATAAAGCGCTCGGGTAATCGCGCAACAAATACGCCGGAACAGATTTGCTTGGCCGCATAACCCGCGCCAATAGCGCCCGCTTGCGTAGCGATGCGGGTTGCCATCGCGATACCGGTTAGGACGCTCAAGCACGCGAGACCAATGATTGCCCGTTTCATAGGGAAGACCTGATCACAAAGGCGGGGAAGGGTGAGGGATGTCAGCACGCCTGTCCACATCCTTTTGGCGATTGCGGCATATTGCCCGCGCGAGGGCTTGAGCAGTCATCACTTTGTCATCTTCTCGAAGATATAATGGAACATTCGCGATTTTTTCTTGAGGTAGCCCGATGGATGTCATTGGGTCCTACGGGACAATTTTATTAGTACTGGCTTGCGGCTTTGGTTTATTCATGGCCTGGGGTATTGGCGCTAACGACGTTGCCAATGCCATGGGGACCTCAGTCGGTGCGAGGGCTTTAACGCTGAAGCAGGCCATCTTGGTGGCGGCAGTCTTTGAGTTTGCAGGGGCTTACCTCGCCGGTGGTGAGGTGACCTCTACAATTCGCAAGGGTATTGTCGACCCCGGTCTGATGACTGACACGCCCGAGCTTCTGGTATACGGCATGCTCTCGGCACTGCTCGCTGCGGGTACTTGGCTATACATAGCCAGCTTGAACGGCTGGCCGGTGTCTACCACTCACTCAATAGTGGGCGCGATCGTCGGTTTTGCGGCCGTCGGCATTTCGGTAGATGCTGTCGACTGGGGTCAAGTCGGCACGATTGCTGCGAGTTGGGTGGTGTCGCCTTTGCTCGCTGGCAGTATTGCCTTCGCCTTGTTTGTATCCGTGAGATCACTGATCCTCGATCAGGAGGACCCCTTCGCGCGTGCCCGCCGATTTGTCCCTGTCTATATGTGGCTCGTAGGCTTCATGATTGCGATGGTTACCTTGACCAAAGGGCTCAAGCATGTCGGGCTCAGCGCCGATTTGGGGTTTGGTTCAAACTTTGCCAATGCTTTGGTGCTGTCAGCCGGCATCGGCGGCTTAGTCGCGCTGATTGGCGGCGTACTCTTGAGCCGGGTCCGCGCTAGCGGGGGCGATGAGAACTCGATTGAGAATGTCGAGCGCGTCTTTGGCATCCTGATGATATTCACCGCCTGCGCAATGGCCTTTGCGCACGGATCCAACGACGTTGCTAACGCTGTAGGCCCCTTGGCAGCTGTGGTTAGCACGGTGCAATCAGGCGGTGCAATCGGTGAGACCAGTCTGATGCCATGGTGGGTGCTGGCAGTGGGTGCGGTCGGCATTGTGTTTGGTTTGTCCACCTACGGTTGGAGGGTGATCCAGACTATTGGCCGCAAGATTACCGAGCTAACCCCCAGTCGTGGTTTTGCGGCGGAGCTGGCCGCGGCGACAACGGTCGTACTCGCTTCTGCGACCGGCCTGCCGATTTCTACGACTCATACTTTGGTTGGTGCGGTACTGGGGGTGGGACTTGCGCGCGGAGTTGAGGCGCTGCATCTGCCCACGATTTGGGCGATCGTCTCGTCCTGGGTGGTAACTTTGCCAGCGGGCGCGGGACTGGCCATCGTCTTTTTTTACATTTTGCAGTCTGTGTTTGGTTAGCGACACATTACGCGCTAAAGTCGAAGCAGGGAGTTAGGCACTATGGCGGTCAAGCCCGCAATCTCGGATGTCATCAGCAACTCGCCGCTCGCTTTGCTCGAGCGGCATGCTGGCGTGTGCGTGGATTGCGTGGAGCGGTTGCCGCTGTATTTTGCCGAGGCTCAGGCCAACCGGTGGGGACGCGCCAATGATGTGCGCGAGGAGATTTGTCGCTTTGAAGGCCTGGCTGATGAGCTCAAGCAGGACGTGCGCAGCAATTTACCCCGGGGCCTGTGGATGTCTGTCTCACGCGCAGACCTCCTCGAGCTGGTGAGAGTGCAGGACAAAATGGCAAACGGGGTCAAGGAGGTCTCTGGAATCTCGCTGGGCCGCCAACTGGCATTTCCGGCTGCCATGACGAGTGAAGTTGCTGACTTTATCGACGTGGTCGTTCAAGTGAGTCGCGTCGTCGTAAAAATCATTGGTGCCACGCGTGAGCTGTCCCGCTCTGCTTTTGGTACCCGACAAACCAATGTGATTCTGGACTTTGTGTCTCAAGTCGAGGCCGACGAGCGACGGAGCGATGAGATGCAGGCTACGCTGAGAGCGCGACTCAGGGAGTACGAGGCTGAGCTCTCTGCCGTGGATGCGATATTTCTTTATCAACTGCTAGCAGCGATTGGCGACATTGCCGACAACGCTGAAAAAGTGGCTCACCGCGCACAGATTATTGCCACCAGCTGAATGCCGATTACCTGAAGGGTTGCCCGCGGGTCGTGTTCGGCCACTCAGGCTCTGAGCTCACCGAATTTTAGAAAAACTCAGGCTGATTTTTCGGTATCCGTGCGAGGCAAAACTGGGCAGGTGAGAGAGATCGCTGTCCGACTCATCCAGCGTGATGTCACCTAGCCGACCCAGTAGCTCTTCAAACGCAATTTTTGCCTCTAGCCGCGCCAGCTCGGCCCCCGCACAGAAATGGGGCCCAAAGCCAAAGCCCATATGTGGCTTGGTGGTAGGCCGATCAATGTCGAACTGCTCCGGGTTGGGGAAGACCTCCGGGTCCCAATTGGCAC
>WTHO01000190.1 GCA_011523115.1 Halieaceae bacterium
ATTGGTTTTTTGGGCTCGATCGCTGTGCTGTGGGTTTTCCATCAGCAATTGCCGGCGCCTGGGGAGGCGTTGGAAATCTACAGCGCCCAACGTCAGATCATGGTTAGCATTTCGTCTCTGGTGCTCATGCCCTCACTCCTGATCACTTTACTGTTTGGTCTTGCGTCGATGGCAGCCGTGCCGGGCTTTCACAGCGCTCCATGGGCATGGGGCAAGCTGGCCACCACGGTGCTCATGCTGGAAGGTAGCCTTCTGGGAATCCACAGTCCGATGAAAAAAGAGGCGGAGTTGGCGGCTTCGGCGCTGGCGGACAACGCTCTGGTCGGGGAACTCGCGATGCAGTCTTCTGCTGAGCAGTGGTCACTGGTCATTATCGGTTCGGTTGCCGCAGCGAACGTCGCCTTGGGTGTATGGCGGCCCCGTTTCCGCTCAAAGGTCAGTCAAGCGTCCTGAACATTAAGGCCAGTCGTTTGCCGCGGCTCAGATTTTCTAAAAACTCCTGAGGTTCCGCGTCCCTCGTCAGGAAATCGGAAAAGCCGCTCAGCGTCTCCAAGTCGATGCCATCTAGATTCAAAAAGCCCATCTGCCACTCGGCAAATTCTCTTGATTCGGTCTCGCCCTTGAATAGGACCCGCACGCTATGGTGTCGCGGGTCCTCCTCGATTTCGCTGAACGTTTTCTTGACAGAGAACTCGTTTCCCTCAAGGACCTGATAAAAGCAGCCCTCGCGATATAGGAGTAGTCCCGTGACGCCTCGCTCGTCGTTGGCGTGGCGAGCCACAGCGAGCAACTCGACCAAATCGATCTGAGAAAAAGGTGCTACCTCAGTACTGACATAGCCAAGGTGGTAAAGGGGTTCATCGGAGGGTAGTGGAGGACTGCTGGAAGTCGCGTGCTGTGACATGGTGGGGTGCCTTCATTGCAATGTCTTGTGCATCAATGCCTATCCCCCACCACGGAGCTTGCTTGCTAGATAGGCTTTAGTCAAATAAAATTGACAGATTAATGTTAAATAAAGTGGACAAAAATAGGGACAAGCCCCGATTTGCATTCAGAAGGGGCCTGATCATTGACAGGGGGGGATGCCATGACGGAAGCACCCGCGGGTAGTGCAGCACCGAATCTGACCACGCAGCAGGCGCTGGAGAGCCAGCCTTTAGCGCCGAGGTTTTATCGCACTGATTATGCTGCGATGGAGCATATTGACGTTGCACCCGTGCGTGCGGAGTGGGATCAGATGATGCGAGACTTCGAGCTCGACACAAATCGTGGTCACTTCAAACAGAACTATGAATACGACCCCAGTATTCTTGAGTCAGACCCTGAGCTGAAGGAAGAATTTCTCGATCTGCTGGTTTCTTCTATCACCGCCGAATATTCGGGTTGCGTGCTGTACCAGGAAATTGAAAAGAACGTCAGCAACCCGGATATCGCCAAGCTGATGCGATACATGGCCCGGGACGAGTCCCGGCACGCGGGCTTCATCAACAAGGCGCTCAATAAATTGGGCGTCGCCGTTGATCTCGGGGTGTTAAAGCGGGAGAAGGAGTATACCTACTTCAAGCCCAAGTACATTTACTACGCCACGTATCTGTCAGAGAAAATCGGTTACGCGCGCTACATCACGATTTATCGTCACCTCGAACGACACCCCGAGAAGCGATTCCATCCGATCTTCAAATGGTTTCTGGAGTGGTGCAACGACGAGTTCGCTCACGGCGAGGCTTTTGCGCTGATCATGCGCTCCGACCCCAAGTTACTCAGCGGGGTCAATAAACTGTGGATTCGTTTTTTCCTCCTCGCTGTTTACTCGACCATGTATGTCAGAGACCACTCCCGTCCCAAGCTCTATGAGGCGTTTGGTATGGATGTGACCGAGTTTGATTACACGGTGTTCGACATCACCACCGAGATATCGCGCCAAGTGTTCCCGCTGACACTGAACACCGATGATCCCCGGTTTCGCGCCGGGCTCGAGCGAATGCGCGCACTGCAGGTGGCCCGCGATGCGCTTGAGGGGCAGCGAGGTCCGGTGGCGACGCTGAAGAAGCTGGGTTACATGGTCGGCTCCGGGCTGACCTTTGCGCGATTGTTCCTGTTACCCACCCATGCCAACACTATCCCCGATCAGGTGCGGATGCAGCCTGCCTGGTAGCGTGGAGTAGCCAACAGGCCGCGCGCAACAACGCGGCCTTCCTCACCTGATTCTGCTCCGATCCATTGCAGCAAGCGGGTCAGTGCGCCCTCGATAACCCGCGTAAACGGTGCGTGTTGGGGGCAACTTTTGATGCCGACAGTGGCAGGACTGTTCTCAACTCTGCCGGTTTGATAGGTTGGCGCTTCCAGTATTCCTCGAGGTATCACCGTGTCTGTTATCGAAGTACATCAAGAAGCCGGTGTCGCGCTCGTGACCTTAAATCGTCCCGACGCGCATAACGCACTCAATAGAGAATTGTCTGAGGCCATCATCGCCACCTTTGCCGACCTCGCAGCCGATGAGGGAGTGCGAGCCATTGTGTTGACCGGTTCGGGCCGCGCGTTTTGCGCGGGGGTCGACCTGAAAGCGTTGACGGATGAGCCCGAGCTACTGTCGAGCGGACTCGGCCTCGGGCCGGAGTCGCCGATTGTGGTCGCACTGGAGCAGTGCCCCCAGCCCATCATCGGTGCCGTTAATGGTGCGGCAGTCACAGGTGGGTTTGAGCTGGCTCTGGCCTGTGATTATCTATTTGCCAGTGAGCACGCGCGCTTTGCCGACACCCACGCCCGAGTGGGTATCTTGCCCGGTTGGGGTTTGTCGCAGAAGTTATCGCGAATCATCGGTATCAATCGCGCGCGCGAGATGAGTTTGACCGGCAATTTCATTGATGCCGAGCGCGCCGAGGCGTGGGGTCTGGTCAATCGGGTCTGCACCGCAGAAAGTCTGCTCGATGAGGCGTTGGCGAGCGCAGCCCAAATCGCCGATGCCGACCCCAAAGCCGTATTCGCGCTGAAGGCGCTGATGAATGATGGCGTCAAGAAGGCGCTGGGTGACGCGCTGGTGCTTGAGGGCGAGCGCGGCAATGCCTTTGCCAAGACCGTGGACTACAGCCAGATGAGCGCCCGGCTGGCGTCGCTGCGCCAACGAGCTGCCAAGCAATGACATCAGGGCGCGCTATCGTGACATCATCCGCTTCGTTTCGTGAGGAGCCCATCAGGCCATGATGGGTTTGGTGAGTGGCGTCCTGCTTTGGAGCGGCGCGCACCTATTTCAACGCGTCGCGCCTGAGGCACGAGCGCGGCTCGGTAATGCGGGCAGGCCACTGATGGCGCTGCTCTTGTTGGCCTCTGTGGTACTGATGGCCTTGGGTTACCAGCAGGCCTCGACCACGGTGTGGTGGGGTCGCCAGGCCACGTGGGTTGGGGTGAACAACGTGTTGGTGTACCTGGGCTTTTACTTTATTGTCGGATCGCAGCTGCGCACCCGCGTTGCAGGCGTGATTCGTCACCCGCAGTTGACGGCGGTGAAGCTGTGGGCGCTGGCGCATCTGCTCGTGAATGGCGACTCCGCGTCGCTAATACTTTTCGGTGGTCTGCTCGTGTGGGCAGTGCTCGAAGTGGTGATCATCAATAAACAGGACGGCAAGTCTCCGCTAAACAAGCCTGATCCGTCACTGCCGCGGGAGTGCGCAGCCATTGGTGCCACACTGGCACTGTATGGCGTGGCGGCCTATGTCCATGGATGGTTGGGGTATCCAGTGCATGGCTGACACCGGCTTCGTCCCGTGAGACGGAGATTCGCCCTGACAGACGCGCACATCCGCAAAGCGCTGGATGCGTTGGCCGAGGACCACACGTCAGTGGCGCGAGCCATTGCTCAGGTGGGGTACCCCTCGTCGCGGCGACGAGAACATTCCTTCGAATCTCTGGCGAGAATCGTGATGGGCCAGCAACTATCGGTCAAAGCCGCCGCCACCATTGCCCAGCGGGTTGACGCGACGGTAGGGGGTGCATTGCAGCCCGAGAGCTTGCTCGCCACCGCCCCGGACCAACTCAGAGCTGCGGGGCTCTCGCGTCAGAAAATAGGTTATCTGCAGTCCTTGGCAGAGGCAGTGCTCTCCGGTGACTTACCGATCGAAATCCTGCCCGAGCTCACCGATGAGGAAGTCGAGGCCGCGATTACGGCTGTGCGGGGTTTCGGGCGCTGGTCCGCGCACATGTACATGATGTTCTCGCTTGGGCGCCCTGACATTTGGCCCAGCGGTGATCTTGCGGTGCGGGTCGGGTTTGGCCGGATAATGGGTTGGAAAGACCGCCCGGATGAGAAAAAGGTGATCTTTGAAGGTGGCGCCTTTTCCCCCTACCGCAGTGCGCTGGCCTTGCTGTGCTGGCAATTCTATAGCGAGGCGCCATTGTGAGTTTCAGTGAGTGGGATCGGCGTTGCATGACCTTGGCCTTGGAAGAGGCCCAGCGGGCGGCTGACCGGGGCGAGGTGCCGGTGGGGGCGGTGCTGACGCGTGACGAGGTGGTGCTCGCCCATGGCGGCAACGCGCAGATAGAGCTTCACGACGCGACGGCCCACGCCGAAATTCGGGTTTTGAGAGAAGCGGGCGTCAGGGACGGTAATTATCGGCTTCCGGGCACAACCCTTTATGTGACGCTGGAACCCTGCACGATGTGCTGCGGGGCCCTGGTGCATGCGCGTGTCGAGACAGTGATTTTTGCCGCGCGGGAGCCCCGTGCGGGCGCGGTGGTCAGCACGGCGTCGGTACTGGATAACCCGGCGCTGAATCATCGGGTAGTGTGGCATGAGGGACTGCTGGGCGACGAGAGTGCTCTGCTGCTGCGCCAGTTTTTTCAACTCCGCAGGGGCGCCGCTGCAGATGAGGCTGCCGACTGACGAACGTCGGCGCTTTACAGAATCGGTGAGTGCGTTTTTTGCAGGTACTCCGGCAGCAGATCATCCAGAACAATGGGTGGCGATATCCGGCTGTGGGGGAGATTCTGCAGTGACAGCATGCCCTCGTAGTGTCGGATGTTGTCGACGTAGGTCACCGCGGTCTGGCCCTCAGCAAAGCCGAATTTGGTAATGGGAAAGAAGTCAGGGTTCTGCAGTTTCGGTAGATGAGTCCGGACATCCTGCCAGAAGTGTGGGTTGCCACCAGCACGCTCCGTCAGCACCCGCGCATCTTCAAGATGACCCAAGCCAATGTTGTAAGCAGCCAACGCCATGGAGGTGCGGTGAGGCTCTTCGATATCAGAAGGCAGGCGTCGCAACAGGTTTTTGAAAAATCGTGCACCACCCCGCAAGCTCTGTCCGGCATCAGTGCGGTCCGCCACCCCCATCTCGCTCGCGGTTGCCCGCGTCAACATCATCATGCCCTCAACGCCGGTGCGTGAATGCGCTGTCGGGTTCCAATGTGATTCCTGATACGCAATGGCTGCGAGCAACCGCCAGTCCATCTGGTATTCATCCGCGACCGTCTCAAGCAGTGTCCGCCACGCGGGTAGATCGCTTTGAATTTTGCGTTGAAAAGTGAGCGAACCCACCCGGGATACGTTCTCGTAGCGACCAAAATGCTGCCGCCGTAATTGGGCAATAAAGCCAGACTCTCCGGCGTCGGTGATAAAGCCATTGACCGTTTCCAGGAACTGCGTCGCCGTGGTGGATTGAGGGAGATACCACACTATGGGGGTCGGCGTGCCGATCTCCATCGCCGCCACCACACGCGGGAACAAGGGCTGTTGCACGCTGAACTCAATGGAATCAACGACCGCCAGCTCCGCCTTCTCTTCGGTGATCAGTTGCATTAACTCCAGCGAGTCCGCAGCGTGAACCTCGCGCCAGGACAACTCGGGGTAATCTTCTCTCAGCCGCATGAGCACTTGGGCATGTACGCTTCCCGCCACGATGACGATATCTCTATCGACCAGATCTCGAAGCGTTTTGGGTCGTTGCGCACCGGATTTATAAACGACCAAGGGTTGCTGCTCCAGATACGGCTCGGATGCCAAAAACCGGGCGTCCCGCTCCGCACTCTGGCTGAGACCCGCCGCGGCAAGGTGTGCCTGACCCGAGGCGATCATGTCGAATACCTCGGGCAAGCTGAAAGCGACTTTGATGCGCAGGGACAGATTGTGCTCTCTGGCGAATTGTCTGATCAGCGCATAATCGAACCCCGAGGCCCGATCACCCTCAAAATAGTAGGTCGTTGGGGTATTTCGCGTGACAACCACCAGTTCGTCGCCAGATTCGGGCGACGCAAGCTCCGAGTTGTCCGCGCACCCTGATAGCAGTCCGGTGAGCAAAAAGAATAACAAGACGAGTCGGGGCATTTATAGATTGTATGGCTTCTCTGGTAACGGCGATACCGCGAGGGCAGCGAGACGCCATGAATCGTGTGCTACGGAGGCTGGTTGTGACCTTTGGGCATATATGCGAGACGGCCGCCGCGGTATACTCGCCCCGCCCGTAAGATCAGGAATCCTTGATGCTAGTCCTGCCCGGATCCGCTGCGCTATCTGACGCTCGTTTTCAATTGCTGGCGGAGAGCGTGACTGCGCTGGACCCGTCACTGAGGCTCCGTGAGGTCAACTATGCCTACGCGGTTGATGTGGCGGCGGGAGCTCCCCTGGACGAAGATCGGTTGGCAGCCTTGTTACAGCCGGGTACCGCGACGCCCGCAGACACTGAAGCTTTGCATCGCCCCGGGCATCGCATTGTCACACCGCGGTTTGGCACGATCTCGCCGTGGTCGAGTAAGGCGACCGATATCGCCCGCAACTGCGGTTTCACCGGCGTTGACCGTATCGAGCGCGTGACGGTGATTGGCGTCGATGGCCTGACTGCAGATCAGGATCTGCGGCCGTTAGATGCGCTCATACATGATCGAATGACCGAGATGGTGGTGGATTCCCTTGACGCCCTCCAGTCGCTTTTTGAGCGGTCCTCCTCAAGGAGCTACCAGGAGGTGGATATTCTAGGTGCAGGTGCGGAGGCGCTTTTCATCGCCAACCGCGAACTTGGGCTGGCGCTGACCGACGACGAAATGACTTATTTGGTCGATGCCTTCAAGGATTTGGGTCGTAATCCACGTGACATCGAACTCATGATGTTTGCGCAAGCCAATTCCGAGCACTGTCGGCACAAAATCTTCAATGCCAGTTGGGAGGTTGACGGCGCCGAGCAGGCACACTCGCTCTTCGGCATGATTCGACATACCAACGAGGTGGGCGGCGACAATGTGCTGTCCGCTTATTCGGATAATGCGGCGGTCGTGTCAGGGCACACGGGGGGACGCTTTTATCCCGACGAGCAGGACCGCGTCTGGCGTTTTCACGACGAGCCGATTCATCTGCTCATGAAGGTAGAGACCCACAACCATCCCACGGCGATTTCACCGTTTTCCGGAGCCGGCACCGGTGCCGGCGGTGAAATCCGCGATGAGGGGGCTGTGGGTCGCGGCTCCCGTCCCAAGGCCGGACTGGTTGGATTTTCGGTGTCCCATCTGGAGATCCCCGGTCAATCCCGCCCCTGGGAATTGAACTACGGGCGCCCCGACCGCATCGTCTCACCGCTGCAGATCATGATCGAGGGCCCGATTGGCGCCGCCGCGTTCAACAATGAGTTTGGACGCCCGAATTTGGCCGGCTATTTTCGTAGCTTTGAGTCCGCCACGACTCAGGGCGTCCGGGGCTACCACAAGCCGATTATGATCGCCGGCGGTTTTGGCAACATCCGAGCGGAGCATGTTGAAAAGGGCGATTATTCAGCGGGCGCAAAACTGATCGTACTGGGTGGGCCGGCCATGCTGATTGGCTTGGGCGGTGGCGCAGCCTCTTCCATGGCCAGCGGCGACAGCGCCGAAGATCTCGATTTTGCCTCCGTGCAGCGACAAAACCCCGAGATACAGCGGCGCTGTCAGGAGGTCATTGACCGGTGCTGGGGCCTCGGCGAGCACAATCCTATCGCTTTCATCCATGACGTGGGTGCCGGCGGGTTGAGCAATGCCTTGCCGGAGTTGGTGAAAGACGGCGGCCGGGGTGGACGTTTTGAACTGCGCGCTGTGCCGAATGACGAACCCGGAATGACGCCCCTGGAAATCTGGTGTAACGAATCGCAGGAGCGCTACGTGCTGGCGGTCGAGCCAGAGGAATTGAGCCGATTTGAGGCCATCTGCGAGCGAGAGCGATGTCCTTACGCGGTGGTGGGCGAGGCCACTGAAGCAGAGCACCTGCTGGTGGCAGATAGCCAGTTCGACAATGCCCCGGTGGATATCCCCATGTCGGTGTTGTTTGGCAAACCCCCCAAAATGCATAGGCAAACGAACCGCCGCCCACCGGTGACCGATCAATTTGATGCAAGCGCGGTGTCGCTCGCTGAATCCCTGGAACGGGTACTGACCTTCCCAGCGGTGGCTTCTAAGAGTTTCCTCATTACGATTGGTGACCGGAGCGTCACGGGCATGGTCGCAAGAGATCAGATGGTAGGGCCTTGGCAGGTGCCTGTCGCAGACTGTGCCGTGACGACCGTGTCTCTGGATTCTCACCTGGGCGAAGCCATGGCGATGGGGGAGCGTACCCCGGTAGCACTGCTTGATGGGCCCGCCGCCGGTCGGTTGGCGGTGGCAGAGGCGATTACCAACATACTGGCGGCACCCATTACCGCGTTGAGCGACATCAAGTTGTCTGCAAACTGGATGTGTGCCGCCGGGTATGACGGTGACGATGCGGTGCTGTATGACACCGTTGAAGCGGTAGGTCGGGCATTTTGCCCGGCGCTCGGCATTACCATACCCGTCGGTAAAGACTCGATGTCGATGCGCACGGTATGGGACACCGCTGAGGGAGATCGCGCGGTCACCGCGCCAGTCTCGCTCATTGTCTCTGCATTTGCTCCCTGCGATGACGCTCGGCGGACGCTCACGCCCATGTTGCTCCCCCGTGACGACACGGTGCTGTTGCTGGTTGATCTCGGCCGCGGACGCGATCGGCTGGGTGGCTCTGTGCTGGCTCAGGTGTGGCAGCACATGGGCCATACCGCGCCAGATGTCGAGCCAGTCGACGTACTGGCCCTCTTCGAGCTGATCAGCGAGGCGCGAGAGCGGGACTGGCTATTGGCCTACCACGACCGGTCAGATGGCGGCCTGTTGGTGACCCTGCTCGAAATGGCGTTCGCTGGTCGCTGTGGTCTCGACATCAATCTGGACGTGAACCCTGATGAGGCCAACGCGCGCTTATTTTCCGAGGAAATTGGCGTGGTCATTCAGGTGGCCCGTGAGCACGAGGCGCAGCTGATGGCGCTCGCCGAAAAGGTGGGTTTGGGGGGCGCCGTCACTGAGGTTGCCACCCCTCGCGAGGACGAGCGGATCGTGATTAATACGCCACAGTTCGAGCTGGTAGACAGCCGGCGAGGTGCGTTGCAGTCCTTGTGGGCGCAAACCAGTCATGCCATGGCACGTCTGCGAGATAACGCTGTTTGTGCTGATCAGGAATTTGCGGCGATTCAGTCCCCCGACCCCGGCTTATCTGCGCATCTCACCTTTGAATGTGATGAGGACATTGCTGCGCCGTTCATCATCTCGGGCAAGCGACCCAGAATCGCGATCCTGCGGGAGCAGGGCGTCAATGGCCACATGGAAATGGCGGCTGCTTTTGACCGAGCCGGATTCACGGCGATCGACGTTCACATGAGTGATGTGATGATGGGGCACGAGACCTTGAGCGATTGCCATGGTCTGGTCGCCTGCGGCGGATTCTCCTACGGCGATGTGTTGGGCGCGGGAGAGGGGTGGGCAAAAAGTATCCTGTTCAATGACGCTGTCAGGCAGCGGTTCGCCGATTTCTTTGAGCGCAGTGACACCTTCGCATTAGGCGTCTGTAATGGCTGTCAGATGATGTCAGCACTACAGGAAATCATTCCAGGGTCGAGTCACTGGCCGCGGTTTGCCCGCAATTTATCAGAGCAGTACGAGGCGCGATTGGCTTTGGTCAGGGTAGAAGCGTCACCCTCTATTTTGCTGTCGGGGATGGAGGGCTCGCATCTTCCCATCGTTGTGGCGCATGGCGAGGGCCGCGCCCAATTCGCCGACACAGCGCGATGTGAGGCGCTCGAATCCTCGGGTTTGGTCTCGTTGCGTTTTATAGAGAACGACCTTCAGCTTGCGTCAACCTATCCTGCCAATCCCAATGGCTCACCGGCCGGTATTACCGGTCTATGCAATGCCGATGGCCGGGTGACCATCATGATGCCGCACCCCGAGCGGGTTTACCGGGCGAGCCAGTTGTCTTGGTGCCCACCGGGGTGGAGTGATGATTCGGGCTGGATGCGCCTGTTTCGCAATGCCCGGGTATGGCTTGGGTAATGATGACATGGTGTTGCCGTTGCGGAGTGGTTACACTCCGCGCCTGTTTGATGCCCTAACCGCCACATAGGCTCCGATTCCCAAGCACCGATGATTAACCGCTATCCCCTCTGGAAAAACCTGCTGATTCTCACTGTTGCACTGTGTGGTTTGTACTACGCGGCGCCCAACCTTTACGCGCCTGATCCTGCGTTGCAGATTGCCGGAGCCAGTAGCGCCCAGGAGATCGACGAGCGCATATTGACGCGTGCCGGAACAGCGCTGGACGAGGCTGGCATTGACTACTTCGGTGAGGCGTTACAAAACGATGGCAAATCAGCGCTTTTCCGGTTGAGCGACCGAGAGCAACAACTGCGTGCTCAAGCCATTCTCTCCCGCGCATTGGGCGACGGATTTATCGTGGCCCTCAATTTGGCCCCCACTACCCCCGATTGGTTACTGGATGGCGGTGCCACGCCCATGAAGTTGGGTCTGGACCTCAGCGGGGGCGTGCATTTTAAGCTTGAAGTGGACGTCGATGCAGCGACAGAGCGCAAGCTGACGCAGTACGAGACGGGCATCCAAAAGCGCCTGCGGGAAGAGAGGATTCGCGGTCGAGTGAGCCTCGAGGGCCGCCAGGTAGCGATGCAGTTCAGGTCAGAGGATGAGCGTGAGGCGGCTCGCCGCGAGGTGGTGGATCTTTACCCGGAACTGTTCCTCGATCGCGTCGACGAGGGTGATACCTGGTCACTGTATGCCCAGGTCACTGAGCAGACGATCAAGCAAGTCATCGACTACGCGGTGGCACAGAACCTCACCACGATACGAAATCGCGTCAACGAGTTGGGAGTCTCTGAGCCTCTGGTACAGCGTCAGGGCAGCAACCGCATTGTGGTGGAGTTGCCGGGCATCCAGGATACCGCCGAGGCAAAGCGTATTCTGGGCAAGGTGGCGAACCTTGAATTTCGTCTGGTGGCCGAAGCCAACGCGCCGGTCTCGCAGCGGCAGCGTTTTGAGTATCGGAGCGCAGACCGGGGTGGCATGACCGAGTGGCTAGAACGCGATGTCATCATCACCGGGGAAAGCGTCTCCAACGCGCAGGCAGGCTTTGACCAGAACGGCCAGCCGAATGTCATGATCAGCCTCGATGGCGAGGGCGGTATGCTGATGTCTCGTGCCACCCGTGCAAACATCAAGCGGCGTATGGGTGTGTTGTTCATTGAACGCAAATACCGGACACGGTACGAGCAGGACGAGGCCGGCGAGGAATCTCTGGTGCGCGTCCCCTACGATGAGAAGAAACTGCTCACCGCGCCCGTCATTCAATCTGCACTGGGCGCGCAATTCCAG
>WTHO01000153.1:0-1441 GCA_011523115.1 Halieaceae bacterium
CTACCGAGCGACGCGGGAAGCCGTCAGTCCATGCCAAATTCGGTGAGCGCATTGCGGTCTTGACCGGAGACGCCTTGATCGTCGCGGCCTTTCAGACACTGGCCGTACACGCGATTCACAGTGTGCGCGCAGAGCGGGTCCCGCTCGTGCTCTCTATTTTGGCGCGCGGCGTGGGCGCCCCCCATGGCATTGCGGCTGGACAAGCTTGGGAATGCGAGCCGAGTGTTGACGTGGCGCGCTATCACCGGGCCAAAACTGGCGCACTTTTCATCGCGGCCACCTGCGCTGGCGCGGCGTCAGCCGGCGTGGATCCGGGACCCTGGGTCAATCTGGGAGCCTGTATCGGTGAAGCTTTTCAGGTCGCCGATGACATTAAAGACGCCACCGGAGATGCCGAAGTGCTCGGCAAACCCGTTGGCATTGACGCCAAGCTGGGCCGCCCCAACGCGGTGCATGAACTGGGCCTTGACGGCGCAACTGATCGACTGAAAGCACTGCTGGAGGAAGGCCTCGAGAGCGTGCCGCACTGCACCGGTCGGGACAATCTGGTGCGACTGGTGCGCGCCCAGTCCGAGCGGTTCGTGCCCGAGAAAATGGGCCGGACGGCGGCATAATGAATGCTCGCTGACCCCGATATCTGGCCGGAACAGCAGCCCACGCCCTCAGATTGGCGATGCCGATGGCGGCTGTTCCGGAACCGTTTATTGGCAGATCAGAAGTTTCAGCGTTGGGCAGCACGCACACCCCTCGTGCGGCGGATCGCCAGCAAAAAAGCCGTTGAAATTCATCATCTTACGGCAGGCTTTGTCTATACCCAAACGCTGACAGCAGTCATACAAAGCAATCTGCTGGCGGTGCTACAGGGGCGAGTCGAGTCGACAAAATCGGTCGCTGCCATGTGCGGCCTCACCCCGCCTGCCGCCAAGACGCTGCTCACCGCCGCCGCCGCGCTACAATTGACGGAAGAAGTCTCGCCTGGGTTTTGGATGGTCGGAGACCGGGGTGCCTCAATACTGGGCAATCCCGGTGTGATTGATATGGTCAGGCACCACGCGGTGCTATATCGAGATCTGGCGGATCCACTCGCTATTCTGAAGCATCGGGACAAGGCAGGGCTCCGGGATTACTGGAGCTACGTGCCGGGCGGCAGTCATCCCGATGACGGGCATCGCGAGTACAGCCAACTCATGAGCAGCTCACTCGCACTGATTGCTGATCACATCCTCGACAGTTATTCGCTGCAGGGCTATCACGCTCTGGTCGACGTTGCGGGCGGCACCGGACACTTCGCCCGGGCCGTGACCAAGCGTCACCCCGAGATGGCGGCGACCGTGCTCGATCTGCCCGAAGTGGTCACACATGCCAAAAATAACAACGCTCACGGCAACATCCGCTTTGTCGCCGCTGATATGTTCCGCTCTCCGCTTCCTCAGGACGTGGA
>WTHO01000153.1:1541-3013 GCA_011523115.1 Halieaceae bacterium
ACATCCGCTTTGTCGCCGCTGATATGTTCCGCTCTCCGCTTCCTCAGGACGTGGAACTTTTTTCGCTCATTCGTGTCTTGCATGATCACGACGACGAGCCGGTCTTATCACTGCTCACTCGTCTGCACGGGGCCCTGAAGCCCGGCGGCCACCTACTCATTGCGGAACCCATGGCAGGCACCCAGGGTGCTGAGCCGATTGGCAATACTTACTTCAGCTTTTATCTCTGGGCAATGGGGAGCGGCCGCCCCCGCACCGCCGAGGAGTTGAAAGCGATGTGTCACGCAGCGGGTTTTGCCAGTATCCGTGAGTTCAGCACACCTATCCCAGCGCTGACACGACTCCTCGTAGCCGAAAAATCCATCGAAAGCGCCCCAAACCCGCACAAACACTAGCTGTATTTATTATTTGACACTTACAATTGTTAATTTAGAATGACAGTTGTGTAGTAATACCAACCGGACGCCCCAAAACGGTGCCCGGTGGCTTGAAACTGAGTGAGAGCATCGCCATGAGAGCAATGTCCACTGCGGTGGTTTTCGAGCAACCCGGGGAAATGACTATAAGACCCGTGGAATTGCCCGAGCCCCACAGTACAGACTGCGTGGTAGAGGTCCAGTGGACCGGCATCAGCACCGGCACCGAAAGGTTGCTGTGGGACGGGCGTATGCCGCCCTTCCCCGGACTGGCCTATCCGCTGGTGCCCGGCTATGAAAGTGTTGGTAGCGTTCTGTCCACAGGCGAGCGAACCGATTTTGAGGTCGGGCAACGCGTATTTGTGCCCGGTAGCCGCGGCTTCAAAGACGTGCACGGCTTATTCGGCGGCGCCGCGAGATCATTGGTGGTGCCGGCCGAGCGTCTGATATCGCTCCCTGCCGAGACGGAATCCACCGGTGTATTACTGGCGCTTGCGGCGACCGCATGCCACGCCTTGCGCCGGATGGAAGATCTCGGACCACCCGAGTTGATCATTGGTCATGGCGCTTTGGGTCGCCTGCTGGCTCGCGTCACCGAGGCCCGCTATCAGACGACCCCTGTGGTCTGGGAGACCGCCGACGAGCGCCGAGAGGGGAACTATCGCTATACCGTGATTGACCCGACAGAGGATGATCGGCGCGACTACCGTCGCATCTGCGACGTCAGCGGCGCCAGTCTCATCATCGATCAGGCAGTGCATCACCTTGCAAAGGGCGCCACGATTCTACTCGCTGGCTTCTACGCTGCACCCATACAGTTTCAATTTCCAGCCGCTTTCATGCGCGAGATTGACTTGCGCATCAGCGCTGAATGGCAACCCGAAGATATGCAATCCGCCCTCGATCTGGTCTCAGGGGGAGACCTGTCACTGAGCGGCATCATTACCCATGACCAACCCTATGACAGCGCTGAAACAGCTTACCAACAGGCTTTTTCTGATCCTCGCTGCCTGAAGATGGTCCTCGACTGGAGAGACGCATGAACGCACCGGAGAG
>WTHO01000278.1 GCA_011523115.1 Halieaceae bacterium
ATTATTTTGGTCGGCATTGCCGATACGCTCGCCGCCCATAGCTTGAACGTTTCTGCAGAAGGTCACCGGTCAGAAGGGGTGGCAGTTGGCTCGGCTTAAGGCGCCTGTGGTGGTGAGTGCCAACTGCCTGTTGGCGGGACATGTCCTGTACCTGAACAAAGATCAGGAGTGGGTCAGGACCCTCGCATCCGCCCATCCATTCGAAAGCCTTGAGGAGGCGCATGCAGTGGTGGCGGAAGCGACTGATTCTGGTCGGGTGATCGGGATTGAACTGGTGGGGGTAGCGCTGGAGGGTGCCCAAACGGTCACTTGCCATTACCGTGAAGCAATCCGCGCGAAAGGTCCCGGTGCCTATGTTTTTCCTTCGTCAACGGGAGAGGGTGATGTATCAATACACGGAATTTGATAAAGCCTTCCTCAAGGAGCGGGTCGCGCAATATCGTGATCAGGTCTCGCGACGGCTCGCGGGCGCTCTCACCGAAGAGGAGTTCAAGCCGCTACGGCTGATGAACGGTGTGTATCTACAGTTACACGCCTACATGCTGCGCGTGGCCATACCCTACGGCACGTTGTCGGCTGCCCAACTGCGCGGGCTGGCAGATATTTCCGAGCGCTGGGACAAAGGCTATGGCCACTTCACCACCCGGCAAAACATCCAGTTTAATTGGCCGCGCTTGGTTGATACCCCTGACATTCTGGAGGCGCTGGCTGAGCTCGATATGCACGCTATCCAGACCAGTGGTAATACCGTTCGCAACGTCACCACCGATCATTTTGCCGGCGCTGCCTTGGATGAGGTCGCCGACCCCCGGCCTTATGCGGAGTGGATCCGGCAGTGGTCGACGGATCATCCGGAGTTTCAGTTTCTGCCTCGAAAATTCAAGATTGCTATTAGCGCCGGACAGCAGGATCGCGCGCTGATCAAAGCTCACGATATTGGACTGAGAGTGGTACGCGGGGATTCCGGGCCCGTCTTTGATATTTATGTTGGAGGGGGTCTGGGCAGGACCCCGGTCGTGGGTTCGCTGGTCTTTGAGCGGGTCTCGGTAGCGCAGTTGTTGCCCCACCTGGAGGCCATCCTCACGGTCTACAATCTCGCCGGACGACGCGACAACAAATACAAAGCCCGAATCAAAATTCTGTTGCAAAGTATTGGCATAACTGAATTTAAACAATCAGTTGAAGAGACTTTGCCACGTATTATTGAATCATTTGACCAACGACTCATCGGTCGCCTTGATCGCTTGAGGGATGACTTCGCCACACCTTCGCTACCCGTTCGGGATGTCGCCTCGTACTGGGAAGCGGTGAATAACCAGCCGGAGTTTAAGGCCTGGGTCGCCCAGAATGTGGCGCCCCACAAGCAAGAGGGTTATGCCTCGGTGACGGTCAGTCTAAAGGCCCACGGCCAGGCCCCGGGGGATGCCAGCGCAACACAAATGCGCGCGCTCGCGGAGCTGGCGGAGCAGGTGGGCTTTGCGGAGCTACGGGTCACTCATGAGCAGAACATTGTGCTGCCCCACGTGGCCCAGTCAGATCTGATGGCTGTTTTTGATCGTTTGAAGCGAGAAGGCCTGGCAACCGCCAATATTGGTTTGGTGTCTGATCTGATCGCCTGCCCGGGGATGGATTACTGCGCTCTGGCGACAGCAAGGTCTATTCCTATTGGGCAGCAGATCGCTCGGCGGTACCAGCACCTGGAGCCTAAGTTAGGTCCACTTAAGATCAAGATTTCGGGGTGTATCAATGCCTGTGGTCATCATCACGTTGGCGACATTGGCATTCTGGGGCTGGATAAAGCCGGCGTCGAAAACTATCAGATCACCCTGGGTGGGCGTGTCGGTATGGATGCGGCACTCGGTGACAAGATGGGCCCCGGTTTTTCCGAGTCAGAACTACTGCTGGCTTTAGATCGCTTGTTCGAGGCATACCTCGCACTGCGCCGCAGTGCTGATGAGACGTTTAGCGAGACGGTCAAGCGGTTAGGAACGTCGCCCTTCAAATCCGCTTTGTATGAGGTGGCCGATGCAGCCTGAACGATTGGAAACCCATCGCCTTCCTGCCGACTTCAATCGCCAATATCAGGCGTTGGCAGGCCTCGACACTCGTGGATTTTTGTCTTGGGTGTTCGCGCCACACAAACCCTTTGGTGAGGTTGGGGTGGTCACGAGCTTTGGCACCGAGAGTGCCGTATTGCTCCATCTCATTGCGGACGTTGCGCCCGCGGCGCCAGTCATCTTTATCGATACCGGTTTTCACTTTGATGAAACGCTGGCCTATCGGGATGAGCTGGTGAGACACCTGGGCCTCCTTAACGTGAGGACCGTGGGCTTGGACCCTTTGTCGGAAAAGCGCTCCGATCCAGCCAGATATTTGCACTTGAATGACCCTGATGCCTGCTGCCAGCTTCGCAAGGTAAAAGTGCTCGATCATGCGCTCCGGCATCATGATGGCTGGATATCGGGTCAAAAACGATACCAAAGCCACGAGCGATCAGTGATCGACCGGGTGGAGTGGGACAGCGCCCGAGGCAAGTGGAAATTTAATCCCTTGGCTGATTGGAGCACGGCAGATCTGCTGACGTATCAAACCCAACAGCAGATGCCTGCTCATCCGTTGGCCTCTGCCGGTTATCTGTCTGTTGGCTGTTCACCGTGCACGACCCCCGTAATGGCAGGCGAAGATATGCGAGCTGGCAGGTGGCGACAACATGAGAAACGCGAGTGCGGCCTTCATCGTACCGCTGATGTGATTGTGGCGGCTCGCTGATGACTGCACTGATCAGCATCAATCGAGAGGGGTGTTTTACTGCAGTGCCTGACGATCACGCTATTGAGCATGTGCTGCACGTCGGTGATGCCGCATCCCGCGACCAAATAATGCCATTGCTTGATCAACGGGCCGTGCGACTGAAGGTAGATGGCTTTTCGGACGGGCGGGGCTTCAGTGTTGCACGTCAATTGAGGCTACACGGTTTCACCGGTGTGATAGAGGTGATCGGAGA
>WTHO01000221.1 GCA_011523115.1 Halieaceae bacterium
GTTTTGATGCCGCTCATCGCCTCGCTCTTGCTCGGCACTACGCTGCCAGCACTGGTATTCGCGGCCACCCCGCAGTCTGCACCCCACAGTGATTCGGCGTTCTCGCTCAGCGACACCTGCCCCGCCTCTTTTGAGCTCAAGGATGGCGGCTGTATTCTGCGAAACCGTTACCGGGAGTATCGTTCCCTCCGCGACGCCGGTGTCGGCGGGCTCAAAACCGGCTTGCCGCCGCTGAGAGAGGGTTTTACCCCGCAGCAGATTGACCTGGGCCGGTACCTTTTCTTTGACCCCATCCTGTCCGCTGACGGATCGATATCCTGCGCCAGTTGCCACGACCCCGGGCTCGGATTTTCAGATGGTCGTGCACAAGCGGTGGGTATCAAAGGGCAGTCCCTGCCCCGCTCCGCTCCCAGCCTCTGGAACGTGGGGTTTCTCTCAACACTCTTGTGGGATGGATCCAAGGCAAGCCTCGAAGAGCAAATGCAGGGCCCGCTCTACTCGAGTGTCGAGATGGGAAACAGCCCCGCTCAGCTGCTGGCAACCCTCAGCACCCATGCCACTTACCCGAGCCTGTTTGAGGAGGCCTTTGGGTCATCGCCGGTTTCCCTGGACCAGATCTATACCGCCATCACCGCCTTCGAGAGTTCGCTGATCTCTCTCAATAGCCGCTACGACCTGTATGCGCATGGTTACCAAGCGGCGCTGAGCGAAGACGAGATCGCCGGGCTCAACGTCTTCAGGTCTTTCGTCGCCCGTTGCGCCGAGTGCCACACGCCACCGCTTTTTACCAACCAGCAACTCGCCGTGCTCGGCGTCGCCGATGCGCCGGGCCAGCTGATTGACCCGGGGGCCCAAGCCATTACCGGCGATGCCAGCCAGCGAGGGGCATTTCGGGTACCGAGCCTGCGCAATGTGGCGCGGACCGCTCCGTACATGCATCGTGGCCAAAAAGCGACATTAGCGGAGGCCGCGCGGTTTTATACCGGCGGCCGGGGCCATGAAGTGCCCGAGAATGAATCCTTGATGATCCACTGGCATATTTGGGAGCCAAGACTGACTGAAGCCGAAATCGGTTTGCTCGAGACCTTTATGAAGACGCTGACGGATGAGGCCTTTATGCCTGAAATTCCCGGCGAGGTTCCTTCAGGATTACCCGTGACGGGTGCCCGCGCACCCCTCGGGACATCAACAACGACTTTGATGCACAATGACAGCGAGGCCCGTCTCACCATAACAACCGGCCGCAACCACAATTCAGGGGGCAACGCGCCATGAGCCGCATGACAGCGATTATTAACCAATCATCAAACTGGGTTGCCTGCCTGTTGGTGCTCTGGCTTTTGCCCCTCTCGACCAGCGCCTCTATCATCGAAGTCCGCGAGGGTGAGCGCATTCAGGATGCTGTCAACGCCGCGCAACCCGGGGACGAGATTCGGGTGTATCCCGGTCTATACAGCGAGACGGTGTACGTCGACAAAGACGACATCACGCTGCGCGGCGTGGTCGAGGGAAACAATTGGCCTCACCTAGACGGCAAGAAGCAACTCAACGACGCCATCCTTTACTCCGGCAATGGCTTTTCAGTGGAGTGGTTCAAGATCACCCACTACAAAGGCAACGCCATCATGGGTCAGGCGGGGAACAACTTCTCGATCCGCAATAACTGGGTCATCGACTCGGGTGTTTACGGCATCTTCCCCGAGTTTGGTGAGAACGGCCTCATCGAGAACAACATTCTCTCGGGTATTGAAGACGCTGCCATCTATGTGGGCATGAGCGATTACATTGATGTCCGCAACAATCAGGTCTTTGATAACGTCGCGGGCATCGAAATCGAGAACAGCCGCCATGTGCTGGTCGAGGGAAACCTCGCCAAAAACAACACCGGTGGCATCCTGGTGTTTATTACGCCGGGCTTACCGATCAAAAGCTCGTATGACGCCATTATCCGGCGCAATTTTGTGCTGGATAACAACACCCCCAATTTTGGCATCCCGGGCTCACTGGTATCGCAGATACCCGCGGGTAGCGGGATTATCGTGATGTCGGGCGACGAGGTGATCATTGAAGACAACGTCATCACCGGTAACAACAACGCCGGCATCATTATCACCAGTCAAGACTTTGTTACCGAGATTGCCAGCGACACGGGCTCAGACCCCAACCCCGACAAGGTGCAGATCCGCGATAACGTGATGTTTGCCAACGGGGCCTCGCCCGAGGGCGAGATGAAGCTGCTGATGCTGACCCAGTTCTCCACCACCGGGCCAGATATTCTGGCCTATCAGGGCGCAACCGACGCCGAGCGGGGCAGCTGTATTTCTCGGCGTGGCGCCTATCGCACGCACGGCGTTGAAGAATGGGCTGACTGTGACAGCCCAACCATTCGCGCCAATGACGCCATCGCCGGTCGCGAGCCCAACGACTCTACCCGCCGCTTGACCACCAAGATGCTCCCAGAACCCGCGGCTCCGCGGGTGATTACCGTCGATGCCTCAGGCGCGGAGCTGGTGTATCAGGGCATCTGTGCCGGATGCCACGCATACAACGTGCGCCTGATTGGCCCCCCGACGCTGGCGATCCAGGCCCAGTATGGTGACGACGCCGGCAGCATCGCTGCTTATATTGCCAACCCCCATAAAAAGCGGCCGGACTTTCCGACCATGCCGCCCCAGGACCATCTCTCTGAGCCGATGCGTCAGCTGGTGGCAGAGTACATGCTGGCTTTGACCAACTGACGGTCAGGGCACCTGTTACACAAGCCCACAGATGCTGTGGAATAGCAGAGGGTCACTATGCCGACCACCCAACAATTCGCCAAAGTGAATGGAAAGCGCATCGCCTATCTTGAAGCGGGTGCTGGCGACCCGATCGTGCTGCTACACGGCAACCCAACCTCCTCTTTTTTGTGGCGCAACATCATCCCGGAGCTTGAGGGGTGTGGGCGCGTGATTGCACCCGACCTGATTGGACAGGGCGACTCAGA
>WTHO01000084.1 GCA_011523115.1 Halieaceae bacterium
TGCACGCTGTTGAAACTGTGCGAGCCGCTGAGAAAGTAGGCGGGGGTTTTCGATGAGCAGCCAATACCTGACAGTTTGGCGACGCGATGGGGCTCGATCGATAGCTCAAAGCAGGCATCAATGATCGCAGCACTGATGGAGTCGTGCCCACAGCCTGCGCACAAGGTAGACAGGCCGCCCTCATAGTCGCGACGGGTACAGCCGACTTCGTTGGTCTTGGCGTCGGGGTGACGAAAGGCGGGCTTGGCGTAGGTCATGAGGCGAGTTCCTCTTTCTTGGGTACCAAGGGCGTCACGTTGTTAATGCCCATGTGGCCTCGTATGACGCTGGCGATTTTACGCGCGGTCACCGGCAGGCCGTCGTATTCGACGACCGAGATCAATTTGGCATTGGCCTCAACATTGGTTTCGTTGAGCAGCAGTCGACGCATTTGGCCATCCCGATTCTGCTCGATCACGAAAATGCGCTCGTGCTCTTCAATGAAGTCCTCGACTTCCTGCGTGAAAGGGAACGATCGCAGTCTCAGCGTGTCGAGGTGGATGCCTTCCTTCTCGAGGGTCTCCAGCGCTTCATAAGCGGGCGACGCAGTTGTACCGAAAAACAGCAGCGCATCCTGAGTGGGCTCAGCCGCGGGCTTGATCTTGGCTTCGGGGACCAGCGTCTTAGCGGTTTCGAATTTCTTCAACAGGCGATCCATGTTGCGAACATAGACATCGCCATCCTCGGTGTAGGCGGCGTACTCGTCCCGCGAGCTACCGCGGGTGAAATAGGCGCCTTTGGTGGGGTGTGCGCCGGGGTAGGTGCGGTAAGGGATGCCATCGCCATCGACATCAAGGTACCGGCCAAAGCGCTCAGTCATTGCCTCAAGGTCTTCTCCGCTCAGTACCTTGCCGCGGTCGTAGCGGTAGTTATCGTCAAATTCCAGAGGAGGGGACATCCATTCGTTCATGCCCAAATCCAGGTCGCTCATGATGATCACGGGCGTCTGCAGCCGCTCGGCGAGATCAAATGCCTCAACCGTCATGCTGAAGCACTCAGCCGGTGTGGCGGGGAAAAACAGTACATGTTTGGTGTCGCCATGCGACGCGTAGGCCGCAGCCAAAATATCTGATTGCTGCGTGCGGGTCGGCATGCCGGTAGATGGTCCGGCTCGCTGCACGTCCACCAGTACTGCCGGGACCTCGGCAAAGTAGGCCAGCCCCAGAAATTCGCTCATCAATGAGACGCCCGGGCCGCTGGTCGCAGTGAAAGCACGCGCACCGTTCCAGTTGGCGCCGATCACCATGCCCATGGCAGATAGCTCGTCTTCGGCCTGTACGATCGCGTAATTCTTTTTACCCGTGCCCGGGTCGATGCGCAGTCGACGGCAATATTTTTCAAAGGCGTCGACCACCGAGGTTGAAGGTGTGATGGGGTACCACGCTGCGACTGTGGCACCGGCATAGACCGCGCCGAGAGCAGCGGCGGTGTTGCCATCCATCAGAATTTGGTCGAACTCCTGAATGTGCTTGGGTGTTTGCTCTCCCGCTTTCAGATGGATCCCGAGCGGGCACTCAAAGTGCGTAGTGGCGTACTGGTGCCCCATCTCCAGTGCATGAATATTGGGGGTGATCAGCTTTTCTTTGCCCTTGAATTGCTCGCCGACCAAATCTTTGAGAATCGCGAAATCGATATTCAGCAGTGCCGACAGCGCGCCGACATAGATCACATTTTTAAATAGTTGCCGCTGACGCGAGTCGGTGTACTCGCGCAAGCACATTTCGGTCAGAGGAATACCGAGGTAATGGATATCGCGGCGCACATGCCGCAGATCAAGTGGCTTGGTGGAGTCATAGAGCATGTAGCCGCCGGGCTCGACCTCACCCACGTCTTTGGCGAAGCTCTGTGGGTTGACGCTGACCATCATGTCGATACCACCGCGCCGGCCCAAATAGCCATCGCGGCTGATCCGGACTTCATACCAGGTAGGTAGTCCCTGAATATTGGATGGGAAAATATTTCGTGGGCTTACCGGGATCCCCATACGGAATATCGCCTTGGCGAACATGCCATTGGCGCTGGCCGAACCGGTGCCGTTGACGTTGGCGAACTTAATGACAAAGTCGTTAATCGATTGCTTGGCTTGCATGCTTATCCCGCCTTGGTCACCGAGTAAAGGAAGCGCTGCATGTCCCAAGCGCCGGTAGGGCAGCGCTCGGCGCAGAGGCCGCAGTGCAGGCAGACGTTTTCATCCTTCACCATCACGCGCTCGGTTTGTGCCAACCGCTCAGAGACGTAAAGATCCTGGGCCTCATTACCGGCTGGCGCACGCAGCGTTCGGCGCAATACCGGCTCTTCGGCGTTGTCGATGAAATTAATGCAGTCCGTGGGACAGATATCAGTGCAGCCATCACACTCAATGCACTTGGCGCCATCGAATACGGTCTGTACGTCGCAATTCAAACAGCGCTCGGCTTCGCGGTAAGCGGTTTCTATATCAAAGCCCAGTTCCACTTCGACCTTGCGGTCTTTCAGTGCCACCGCTTTATCGACGTGAGGGACTTTCTGTCGTAGATCGATCGTGACCAGATTGTCGTAGCTCCACTCATGAACGCCCATTTTCTGGCTGATCAAATTGACGCCCGGCGCGGGTCGCTGCTGGACTGATTTTCCGGAGAGAAACAGGTCAATTGACACGGCAGCCTGATGGCCATGCGCGACCGCCGTAATGATGTTCTCGGGACCAAATGCGGCATCGCCGCCGAAAAAGACCTTGGGGTTACTCGACTGGAATGAGGTTTCATTGACCTGCGGCATATCCCACTTACCAAATTCGATGCCGAGATCGCGCTCGATCCAGGGGAAGGCGTTATCCTGACCAATGGCGATCAGCACCTCATCTGCCTCGAAGAAAATCTCGTCTCCGGTGGGGACCAGACTGCGCTTACCCTCGGCGTCGTAGACCACTTCTACCTGATCGAACTTCATGCCCAATAAC
>WTHO01000261.1 GCA_011523115.1 Halieaceae bacterium
CGGTCAAATTAGCCGAGATATTGGCGTGAAGTTCCAGAAACAGACGATTACCACGCACGCCATTGACCCCTACGTAGATCACACCCGAGACAGCCTCGCCGATGACCTCGCCTATTCGCAAGGGTTGTCGGGCATTGGCTACATCTCGGGGTCGCGGCGCTCAACCGAAGAAGAGACTTATTTTAATTTGACACCCGATCCCTATTACTCCGACGGTTATCGCGCCGTCTTCTTTTTCAGCGAGACCCCTGTCTCACTAACAGAAATCGATCAGCTACTTTGGTTGCCTGAGTGGCACCCCACGCTGATGCCCCAGAACGACTCGCAACAGTGAACCAACGCCCCAAAGCCGGTGCCGCCACGTCTTGGTCCACGCTATCGGACGGTCTGTGCGCAAAAGCTATCGTTCTGGTCGCTGCGGTCGGGTTTCTGTCCGCCTGCTCATCTCAACCGCAGGTGCCCTTCTCCTACACCTTGGAGCCACTGTCTTTTGAACCTGGCAATACCTATAACGTCATCGACGGGCGGGCGCGGTTCAGGGAGATTTTTTGCGCGGCAAACGCAGACCACGGCGAATCGTTACCGGATTACCGGCCCTGTGAAGACGCCTTGGTGCGTTTTGAGGATGAACCAGAACCAACCGGTGAACCCGTCGATCTGGGGGTCTCTTCAGCCGGGCTGTTGGGGAAGATGGTGCCGGGTTTGGCCTACTCCTGCATCAAAGCCTGGCTGCATCATGACAACTCAGCCCCCAACCATGTGGCAACATTGGGCTATGAGACCGGTTTTATTCAGGTAGAGGGCATTGCCAGCTCTGAGACCAATGCGACGCTGATCGCCGACTACATTGCAGGCCTTGGACCAGAGCACAGCGAGCGGCCGCTGATCCTCTTTGGATATTCCAAGGGAGTCCCTGATATTTTTGCGTTCCTCAAGGCCTACCCGGAACTCACCGACAGGGTCGCAGCGGTGGTGTCGTACGCCGGCGCGGTGTGGGGTTCTCCCCTTGCCGACACGGCGGATGAGAAACAGCTCAAGTGGTTGACCCACATCCCCGGCGCCGAGTGCGAAAGAAAGGACTCCAAGGCGCTCGAGACCCTCAGCCCCGCTAATCGTGTGGCCTGGTTCGCCGAAAACCCCTTGCCGGAACACATCCGCTACTACTCGGTCATCGCGTTTCCAGACCCCGAGAACATCTCCAACGGCCTGCAGCGGTTTCATCGCCAGTTGGGGGAGTTGAAGGATGCGCGCAACGATTCGCAAGTGGTGTTCTACGATCAGGTGATACCCGGCTCCACGGTCCTCGGATTTTTCAATGCCGATCACTGGGCCATGTCAGTACCGATCGCACGCCAACACGAGATCACGCAAGCCGTCTTTGCAGACCAAAACGATTTTCCGCGCGAAATCGCACTGGAGGCCATCCTGCGCTACATCGAGGAAGACCTCACGAAGGGCCGCGGTGGATCCTGACGGTTCCTAGACCGCCCGGAAACATAACGCCGCGTTAACCGCCAGCCAGCCCGGCCACAATCTTGGGTGGGTTCAGGGGCAAATCTCTGAAACGCACGCCGGTGGACTGGTAAACCGCCTCGGCAATAGCTGGCATCGGCGGCACAATCGGCACTTCCCCCACACCCTTCACGCCAAAGGGATGAAGCGGATTTGGCACCTCGACAATAACCGTGTCAATGAAAGGTAAATCAGAGGCCACCGGGATGCGGTAATCCAGAAACCCGGGATTCTCCAAGACGCCGTCCTCGTTGTAGAGGTATTCCTCATTGAGCGCCCAGCCAATGCCCTGTGCCGCGCCACCCTGCATCTGTCCTTCCACATAGTCTGGGTGGATCGCTTTGCCCGCATCCTGTATCGCGGTGTAGCGGGTGATGGTGGTGCGACCGGTTTCTTTATCCACCTCGGCATCGCAAATGTGCACGCCAAAACCCGGGGCTGTGCTGCTTGAAGTCAGTGAACTGGAAAAAGTCAGTGGCCCGCCCATCGAGCCCGCCCGCGCCGCCAACTCCTCGAAAGTTAACGTCTGTTCAGCGTAGTGCGCTGCACCTTGCGCCCAGGCCACGACACCTGCCTCAACATCCCACTCCGCTGCCGCGCGCCGACACAGCTCTGCCACACACTGCTCCGCCGCCTGAATCACTGCCTGGCCCGTCGCCAGTGTGGTGCGGCTACCGCCCGTCACATCGGTATGCCCCACCGAATCCGTTGGCGCCACCTGGGGGTGAATATGCTCGAAGGGAATCCCCAGCACTTCGGAGGCCATTAGCGCCATCGAAGCACGGGATCCACCGATATCAGGGCTGCCCGTCAGCACAGCCACATGGCCATCTGAACTCACATTGAGTGTGGCGCTGGATTGCAAACCGGCGTTAATCCAATAGCCCATGGCTACGCCTCGCCCAGCACCTGTCGCCACCGCGGATCTATAGTGGTCATGATTCTTGGCAACTTCCAGACACTCCCTCAAACCAATGCGGTTATAGGGCGCGCCCATCATGTTGGCGTCCCCCTCCTCCACCGCATTCATCAGTCGAAACTCAATCGGGTCAATACCCAGCTCGGCAGCAAGCTCGGTGATGGCCAACTCAAAGCCCAGGGTGACCTGTGGAATGCTAGGTGCGCGATACGCATGGATTTTGGGTTTATTGGTGTAAACCGAGCGCCCCGTGGAACGCGCGTCGCTCAGCTTGTAACACGCCGTGGCCATAAAGGCGGGGATTCCGGCGGGGTTACCGTTGTAGGCTCCGGAGTCCATCAGGCACTCCACGTCGGCGGCGACCAACGTGCCGTCCCGCATGGCGCCAAGCTTCACTTTGGTCTCGGCACCCGGTGCGGGGCCCGTGGCGCGGAACACATCGCCGCGATCCATCACCATCTTCACGGGACGACCCGCCTTTTGCGCGAGCACCACGGCGAGTGGCTC